>NZ_JACDUV010000019.1:0-1045 GCF_013761015.1 Anoxybacillus ayderensis | reverse complement strand
AGCCCTGTAGTCGAAACTTCGTTCCCTCCTGAGTGGATCCTGAGTACGGCGGGACACGAGGAATCCCGTCGGAAGCAGGGAGGACCATCTCCCAAGGCTAAATACTCCCTAGTGACCGATAGTGAACCAGTACCGTGAGGGAAAGGTGAAAAGCACCCCGGGAGGGGAGTGAAAGAGAACCTGAAACCGTGTGCCTACAAGTAGTCAGAGCCCGTTTATGGGTGATGGCGTGCCTTTTGTAGAATGAACCGGCGAGTTACGATCTCGTGCGAGGTTAAGTCGAAAAGACGGAGCCGTAGCGAAAGCGAGTCTGAATAGGGCGTATAGTACGAGGTCGTAGACCCGAAACCAGGTGATCTACCCATGTCCAGGGTGAAGGTAGGGTAATACCTACTGGAGGCCCGAACCCACGCACGTTGAAAAGTGCGGGGATGAGGTGTGGGTAGGGGTGAAATGCCAATCGAACTTGGAGATAGCTGGTTCTCCCCGAAATAGCTTTAGGGCTAGCCTCGAGTGAAGAGTCTTGGAGGTAGAGCACTGATTGGGCTAGGGGCCCTCATCGGGTTACCGAACTCAGTCAAACTCCGAATGCCAATGACTTATACTCGGGAGTCAGACTACGAGTGATAAGATCCGTGGTCAAGAGGGAAACAGCCCAGATCACCAGCTAAGGTCCCAAAGTATACGTTAAGTGGAAAAGGATGTGGAGTTGCTTAGACAACCAGGATGTTGGCTTAGAAGCAGCCACCATTTAAAGAGTGCGTAATAGCTCACTGGTCGAGTGACTCTGCGCCGAAAATGTACCGGGGCTAAACGTATCACCGAAGCTGTGGGACGACTTGCGTCGTCGGTAGGGGAGCGTTCTAAGGGCGTCGAAGCTAGACCGGAAGGACTAGTGGAGCGCTTAGAAGTGAGAATGCCGGTGTGAGTAGCGAAAACAGAGGTGAGAATCCTCTGCACCGAAAGCCTAAGGTTTCCTGAGGAAGGCTCGTCCGCTCAGGGTTAGTCGGGACCTAAGCCGAGGCCGAAAGGCGTAGGCGATGGA
>NZ_JACDUV010000017.1:0-1798 GCF_013761015.1 Anoxybacillus ayderensis | reverse complement strand
GGTAGCGTCAAAAATTCTATGAAAAACACCTGTGAGCGACCTGTTGAAGGAAAATAAAGGGGATGGTGGAGTCGGATTCGCCCTTGACCAACACTTGCCAAAGGAGAAAAAGGGTCAGTAAGGGCAAGGGCAGGAAAAAAGGGCATACTTGCCCCATCCTGATTTTACCTTTGGCGAGGTTCGGATGGTCAAGGGTTCGCTCCGCCGAATCCGTCCTTAGGACGCTGCCTGTTGTGCCAACATCTCTTGCGCCATGGCGATCAACTTCGCCCAACGCGCAGGCATATGTGGAAGGCGCTCCAATGCTGGGACGACGACGGGCACCCGTTTTTCTAGGGCGCTATGTGGTCGTAAGAAGTTGAAATACGCCACAAAGAGCGTGACAAAAGAAACGGATCCTTCCTCTGCACCGAATCCATGAGTGGGTCGGTAGTTGCCTTTAAACGTCCGATTGAATCGTTCAATGATCTGTTTGAGTGGTCGATATTCCTCGGACACGGGATCCTCATTCGTCAGTCCGATGACTTGGTGAACATCGAAAGAAATCCCGTGTTGGGCGAAAAAGTGTTGCGCTAACAAGTAGATCGGGTTGCCATCGACGACAAGAGACAAATCTTCAGGAATCGACGGTAGCTTTTTGAGGACGTCGTCGATCGCACGGATGGCAGCCCATGTATCCCGATTTGGGGAAACTCGATAAGACAGCACCACCTTTTTCACGGCATCAAACATAAAAAACAGGTAATGCCAGCGTCCTTTGACGCGAATATACGTTTCGTCGCCACAAAAAGAACCAGACAACTCATACGGAAAACGATCAACAAAAGGCTTGATGATCAGCGCGACGCTATTGGCATAGTTGATGACAGTCTGGTGGGAAATCGACACCCCATGGACGTCTTTCATGATACTCGCTGTTTTCCGCGCGGAGAGCCCATAGTTGACGTGATACGTCAAGATGAGCCCTAGCGTGTGCGAGGACACAGAAAGACGGGAAACATCTACCTTGGTCTTGATCGGTGACGATGGTGCCAACGGCTTGAAATCAAAGAGAAACTCACGGAAAATGTATCGAACTTTAAAGGCATGCGGCGCGTGTTGAAACTGTTCTTTTTCCTGAGGTGTCATTCGCCGCAAGTTCGCTTGGTAAAACGAACAATCATCATTCTTACATTTGTGGATGTGATAATCCTTACGCTCCTTGATTTTTTCAAGTGTCTTTAAACAATGCGGACACCGAAAGACCACTTGTTTGGCAAAACGGCTACGATGGTTGAAACGGCAACGACACACTTTGCATTGATACTGACCTTTGCCTCCGTTATTGGCGTACACATACGCAGACGGCGCTTGGCACTGTGGACACGTCAATACATCGGGCACCGTGGTTTTCGTGTTTGCGTGTCTCTTGATCGGTTTCAATGGTTTTCCGTGTTGTTGTTCGTATTCGACAAGAAGCTGACGATAATCCAAACGCGGAAGCGTTTCGATGACAGGCAGTTCATCGACTTGGAGTTTCTGATACGGTTTATTCACAGGTTCTTCGTCATCCCAGTCAGTAAGGGACTTGCCAAGAAGTGCACCTAACAAATAAATAATGATTTGATATTGGGTCTTGATTATTTGAAGACATTTGATTAATAATTGAGGTAACAAGCTTGTCACTCCTTTGTTTTGGTTCGTGGGTGTGGTTACCTCAATCGTACCAAAAACAGCAGGGGTGGCAAGCTTTTTTTGTCGAGAACCGCATAAAATCAGCAAAAACTTAGGGTATGTCTTTAAAACTTTTGACAATACC
>NZ_JACDUV010000016.1:0-5108 GCF_013761015.1 Anoxybacillus ayderensis | reverse complement strand
GACAAAGCAAAAAAACAAAATAATTTGTTTCCTTATCGCAACCATGTACACCCTCCCATTTCAAAAAGAATTTACAAAATAATCATAAAAAAAAACAAACATCCGTCAACCCCTTTTTTAGAATAAATTGTATATAAAGAAACAAAAAACCACCCTACAATAAAGGGTGGCTCACATGAGAAGAAACGCGAATTGTTTGTTTTTTTGTTAGCTCTTCATCGACTGTTAATAGCTCTTTTTTCTCCCAGCTAACAAAATAGTCTTCCCATAAAACGTGACACGAGTGATCGTCAACTTCAAGTACGATACCACGCGCACCATTGGGGGGTGACAGGCACCGTTCCTTATGCCACGTACACCTGGATAATTGTCGCTCGGATCGCCCATGAGCGCTTTGACATCGATTAGCTGCTGTGGCTGAATCCCTTTTTCTTCAACAAAACGGTCGAGCGTATACGCTTCGTAGTTGCCGATTCCTTTAGCCAATAAGTAAACCGTGACACGCTCGGAAAGAAGCTGAAATAAATCGCGATCTCCGGTCATAATCGAAATGTGCATCTCCTCACGATATTGCTTCACAAGCGAACCGATGCAATCGTCCGCTTCGGCATTCAGTACACCGACATTTGGTATACCTAGCATCGCGACCACTTCTTTTGCCAAATCGAACTGTGGAATTAATTCATGCGGCGGCTCGCCACGATTCGCCTTATAGTCCGGAAACCATTCTGTGCGAAACGTCGTACTTCCCATATCCCAACAACAAACGACATGCGTCGGTTGAAGCGCATTTGTCGCCGCTTCAATATGTTTCACTACCCCATATACCGCATTCGTCGGCACCCCACGGCTATTCATCATCCATCGCGGCGCTGTCGCATAAAACGACCGAAACAATAACGCCATCCCGTCAATCAACAACAAATGTTCTCGTTCCATCACTCGTTATCCTTTCTATGTATCGATGAAACAAGTATAACAAAAAACCACCCCAGATGGGATGGTGGAAATGTTGAACGTTCACCTACCGCGCTTTTGTTGGTAATCTCAGTGAGCACCACGAACGAAAGTTTCTAATATTTCCCAAGTTAGTCCATGAATTGTCCACAAAAAATATTTTACTCACATTTCCGAGGATTTAAATTTGTCCCGCATAGAAAATACAATTTGTATCACAATAGCCATTGCTAACAATACCGAAATGATTATACTTAAATGTTTCAAGTCTGAACCAAGATCTCCCCCACCATAAATCAAGCTAAAATAACTGTTTACACCATAAGTTGCAGGAAGCAAATGACCAAGCTCATAATAAAAAGATGGCAATAACTCTCGTGGTACCATCGCTCCTGAACTTGCAATTTGAATGGCTGTTAAAGCAATATTAAAAATCATACCTGGAATTCCAAATAACATAACAAAAACTTGAGATAAAGCTAAAAAGCTAAAGAAAAGAATCGACTGAAATCCCCATAAAACAAAAAAGTTATGATTCAATTCAATATGAAACAGATTCATTAAAAAAATGCTTAATAAAGAGATCCCGAGCGCTAATACAATATTAATCATCTGTCTACCAACAAAAAGTGAAAATCGACCATACTCATTAACTAACCTTCCATTTGCAATCTGCAAATATTGACTAATAAGCATGGCGCTAATATAGGAGGCTAATACAATTAATAACGGAACCATCGTAATAGCAAATCCTTCTTTTCCATTTGTCTTTACTATATTAGCCGCTATAGGATTCATTTTCATATTTTTCTGAACCATATCAACAACTTGAGTAGCTATGTCTTCGACCATTGCTTTCGTTTTTTCATCGGGAACTTTTTCTGTGACTAACTGTGGAATCCTTTTTGCCATCTGGTTATTTATTGTTTCTCTAAATTGATAGTTAAGAGCATCATTAATTTTATTCGCTGCTTTTTCCATCATTTGTTTTGTTAAAGTTGGAGTGGCTTGATTAATGTAATAATCGATTGTTATATTCTCATTTACTGTCAATTTTTCTATTATTCTATCAGGGAGATGAATAACCATATTGACGTTTCGTTTATCTAAGGCTTCAAGTGCTTGATTTAACGCTTCAAACACTTTTAATCGAAACAAATTTCTATCCTTCAACTCCTTTATAATTTCTTTTCCAAGTTCATCATTACTAACAACCGCTACTGAAAATTGATTTGTTCGATCGTAGACACCATCATAGGCAGTTAACCATACAGTAACAAATATAAGTTGAAAAGCAATCGCTGCGGCAATTCCCACTAATGTTTCTTTCTGTTTGAAAAAACTTTTCATGATTTTCACTCATGTTTCCTCCCTTTAATATCCAGTTTTATGACTGACCGTCAGTCTTTATTGGACACTATGAATTGATTACATATGGTGTGCCAATACACTCTTTATAAAACTCTCTACAGATTCCCAAAATGCTTTAGGTTTTTCCAGCATCGGACTATGACCACTATTTTCAATAACCTTTAATTGTATCTGTGGATTGAGAGGAATTGAACTTTTCCAAGGTTCAATTGGTGAAACTTTGTCTTGATCTCCCCATAATAGTAATATTGGACACTTTATCTTAGGCAAAATTATCTTAGCGTCATAGCGATCTGCTTCCTTTGCTAATCGAATCATATTTAGAAAATTGCGTTTATCACTAAAAAACTCAGCTACAAGAGCTAGTTGTTCATCAGTGATACATTGTTGATTTACAAATAACTTCTCTTTTAAATCAACAAACCACTTTTTCAATCTTTCCTTGCTTCCTATTTTCGGTGGTCCAATACCCAGATTCGTGCTTCCCATACCTGGTGCACCACTCACAACGATTGCAGCTACTTTTTCTGGGAGTGATGAAGCTAAATCCATAGCAAGCAAACCACCTAAAGAATTACCTATAACAATTGCTTTATATTCAATGAACTCGTTTAAAAACTTGATGAACATTTCACGTAACTCACTAATTTTATGACCATAAGCAGAAAGTGGCTCTCGTAAACGAATAATATTGTATTCGGTTTTAGAAGAATATGAAGCAACATCTCCCCATATCCAATCTCCAGCAAACAAGCCAGAGATAAGTAATATAGGAATTCTATTTCCTTCTGATTTAAAACTTTCCATACTTTCCTCCCTCCTCGACACCATACTGACGGTCAGTCATATAAGTATTATATTCCATTTTTTGATAACATTCAAGTACGACATCAGCAAAAATACATATATGCCCGAACAAAGCTTTTAAGGTCATATCATCGCCCTTTTAGTGCCTTTCTCAGCAATGAATCAATAGTATGAAGATAATCATCTATACAGTAATCTGAATGGTAAATAAAACAGTCATGAGCTACATGTTCCACCATACCAACAATTAGTACGGCAGTCATTTCAGCATTCAACTTACGGTTAAACTCACCCGATTTTTGACCATTTTCGATTAGGGTCTTTAGAAAATTATAGTATGGAATGCGAATTTCTTTTTCTGCTTTCCACTGATCTGTCTTAAATGCACTAACTGCATTAAATATCGGAAAAACATCGTGGTAACTTTCCATTACAATAAATGCCGTTTTAATAACTTGGACAAGCTTTTCAAAATGATTCGCCTTCAAGTTGATTACTTTTTCAGCTTCAGAAAGTATTTTCCCCTGCATTTCACGTACTAAGGCAAGAACTAAGTCTAATTTCGAAGGAAAGTATATATAAAAAGTACCTTTTGCAACACCCGCCATTTCAGCTATTTCAGACACTTTTGTATCATCGAACCCTTTCTCCGCCAAAACAGTCCTTGCAGCAGTTAAAATTTCTTGATAACGTTCAGTTTTTCCAGTCATTTGATACTTACCCTCCTACTAATATAAAAATCACAGAAAAGAGCACCCTTCCTGAGAATTGTACGGAACGACACAAACAAACTCAGAAAGTGCTTTCCATGAAAAAGCATACCACACTCTTGGAAGTGATGCAAAAGGTGTTGCAAACAATAACATTAACCCATGACGCTCAGCTAGCATCATGGGTATAAATTGCATACAAAGAAACAAAAAACACCCCGAATGGGATGGCAGAAGTAATGAAACTAGCCTTCTGCCAATAATCTTCTTCCGATATCATATCCAACTGCTCCCACGTAAATCGGTACGACAAAAGCAACCGACGGATAAAACGGAATGGATACAAGCGTTGCGACGATAAAAACGACTGCCGAATGAAATTTCTTATCGAAAAACAGGAGAATACCTTCTGTTACCGCACAAACAAGCAAAATAAGCAACAACGCAAGCGGAAAAACAGCCCACGCAAAAGACCATGAACTGAATAGTGAAAGCGTCAAGAAAAACAACACAATCGACAGGAAAACTTTTTTGAAAAA
This sequence comes from Anoxybacillus ayderensis, assembly GCF_013761015.1. Lineage (NCBI taxonomy): Bacteria > Bacillati > Bacillota > Bacilli > Caryophanales > Anoxybacillaceae > Anoxybacillus > Anoxybacillus ayderensis. The sequence continues at coordinate 724 of NZ_JACDUV010000016.1, read as the reverse complement.
TACTTTCATAACTCACTTCCTTTTATTATCTGGATAAAAGAAAAAGAAGAATGAAAATGCATGTGTAAAATAGTATCTTTTCTCGCGGTTTTCCTTTTCGTTCAATAAGCGCATACAACAAAAACGTAATAACAAGCGAGTATAAAAGTTTAAACATCATACAAAATAAACCACCTTATTCTCACAATTATTGACTTTTAATTACAGTTGCAAGCTCGTATGCGCGTTGAATATCTGCATGAGCAGAATTTGAAACACTAATCATATTTGCAGCAATAACTGAAGCAGATCCTGCAGCAGTTAAGGCACCGAAAATGGTACTAACTGTTAGTACAGCTACGCCTAATGCTCCCATTAATGCGGCAGCTTCAATTAATAAGGTACTCCTAGATGAGCTAATCGTGTCAGCTCTTGTCATAAAAGAGGAAACTAATCCACCTTGACTCCCTTGCAAATAGTTGTGTTTTGAAATGGTGGTTCCTGAAATTACTGCAGAAGAATCTAGCATAAAAGCGTTCAATCCACCTTCCCAATACCCCTTCATCTTAGCTGCTCTCAACCAATAGCCACCTCTAGAAGACTTATAATAGTAAGTTACCCAAGATAATCCTCCACTACTTGTGGAAGTAATAGAATTTTGTTCATGAAACAACTGCTGATTATTATATTTGTTAATGTCTAAAGATAACTTTTCTATTTCCTCAATATACTTGTCATATGTTAG
>NZ_JACDUV010000015.1:0-11413 GCF_013761015.1 Anoxybacillus ayderensis | reverse complement strand
TACCAAAAACAGCAGGGGTGGCAAGCTTTTTTTGTCGAGAACCGCATAAAATCAGCAAAAACTTAGGGTATGTCTTTAAAACTTTTGACAATACCCATTTCTAGAGGGAGGTGGATATATGATACAAATAATCGTGAGTGTACTTGGAATAGTTGGTTTAGTAAGCGCAGGATTCGCTTATTATTACATGGAAAAACAACCAAAAAAATAACAGTAAAAATCTATCTTAAGGATAGCGAGAAAGATAAATAACGAGTACACAGACAGACGGCTTTTACAGCCGTTTCAGACTGTTGACAAAATGGTTGTAAGACAGTTGTCTTACAACCATTTTGTTCCATTTCGATATTTGTTTCTCTCGATGAACCGACGAAAATAACGACATACATAAGTGAAAAAGAGGGGAGATGCCCATTCTCCATAGGCAGTTTGCTAATTTCTTTAAATTCATCGCAGCACAAACAAGCATCGCCTGCATCTGGTTTCTTTCCAATCCACGGTAATTCGTCCAGCGCAGACCATGCTTCTCTTTCAAATCTGCAAAATTTCGTTCGATTGTCTCTTTTCTCCGCTCATACGATTCTCGATGCTCCGACACATATCGTAAGTGCTCGGCTTCTTCGTAGTAATCTTGCCAAACATGGCGTGTGACCACTTTCGTGTGGCTTTTGCTTTCTGTGCATTTTTCTAGATAAGGACACGTCTTGCACACAGATGGATTTGATTTATATTCCCAATAGCCTTCCCGATTCGTTGTTGAATAAGATAACACTTGGTTATAGGAGAATCAACCCCTTTTTGTTTCGATCGATGATACGATTTGCCAAAAAACGAAGCCTTCGTCACAGGCGACGCACGCTATTCAGGGATGTGATTGGCACTATTCTCACTCAGAGAAAAAATCGATTTGGGGACATTCTCTCGTTTGGCTCATGGTTCATACGATGACCCAGGCATTTCCCTTTGCCTTTCGTCTCTACGACAAGACAGCGGGGAAAAGCAAAGGGGAACTGGCGATCGAGATGCTTTCTTGGTTGGATGTACGTCGTCCCGTTTATGTGCTGATGGATTCATGGTATCCATCGAAAGCGCTCGTGGAAGCCTGCTTGAAAAAAGGATTCCACGTCATCGCCATGCTCAAAACGAACCGGATTCTCTATCCGAACGGCGTTGCCGTCCAAGCGAAGCAGTTGGCTCGCTCGATCGAACTAGACGACACTCACCTCGTCACGGTGGGAGAAGATCGCTATCGCGTCTATCGTTACGAAGGAGCGCTCAACGGTCTCGATCATGTGGCGGTGCTGCTTGTTTGAAAGCCGATCAGCCGATGACACCCGAACATCTTCACTGCGTCTTGAGCACCGACCGAGGGCTAAGCGATGAAGAGATCTTGCGCTACTATGCTAAGCGTTGGTCGATCGAATACTTTTTTCGACAAGCGAAAGACCAGCTGAAACTCGATGGATACCGTGTTCGTCAGGTTCGAGCGGTGAAACGCTACTGGGATCTTGGTGCAGCTTGTTTATGTGTACAGCCTATTCGAATCGAACAGCGATTTTTCTGATGGGCTCGATCTCCTGCGCAAGCGAAAGGGACATAGCCTCGTGGAGTTCATTTACCGTGCAGCGAAACAAAATATTCCCATTGATACCTTGAAAAAACAGCTTCATGTGGCATAAGGGGTACCCTGTTTGTTTTTTTATGGTAATTATTGTTACGAAAATTGCTCATCTACAGTAATATAAATCATTTTCAACTTTGTTATTATCTAGCTTTACTAATTTTACCCCCTCTTTAAAAGATGGAACATGTTCAAGGTTAATTTCTTTATGTTTGGCTCTTCACCACAAGTTGTACTTGAGATTTTAAGATAGGTATGCATAGGGAAAATAGAGGGTACAAAAAATGCGAATTTTCCTGTATGGTAAAGGTGACCAAACCAAACCATTGGAGGAAAATTCCCATGTACTCTCAGTTTATCAAAGAACTTATCGATTTACCAGATATTTTGATTCAAAGAGCTTTTTGCGATGTTGGCTTTTTTCAAAAGAAATGGTACCATTCGATCATTTTCTTCCTATGCTCCTCTGCCGATTCCTCTTACATTTTAATATATCCATATTTTCCATTATAACAATTAAAAAAGGGCATACGAATCCCTCTTCCCATCCAGTTACTGAAACATGAAAAAACACACGTCCGATTACATACATTGTAATCTATGACGTGTGTTTTTTATCACTCAATCATACATGTCTACGCTTTACTCCACCGTTACGGACTTCGCTAAGTTGCGCGGTTTGTCGACGTCGCAGCCACGGTGTAATGCTGCATAGTAAGCAATTAATTGCAATGGCACGACAGACGCAAGCGGTGTGAGCATCGGATGAACGGCTGGGATGACGAAACGGTCGCCTTCCATGTCTAATCCTTTCATCGAGATGATGCACGGATTGGCACCGCGAGCGACAACTTCTTTGACGTTCCCGCGAATGCTTAAGTTGACATGTTCTTGTGTCGCTAGGGCAATCACTGGTGTGCCATTTTCAATTAAAGCGATCGTGCCGTGCTTCAATTCTCCACCTGCAAAGCCTTCTGCTTGAATGTAAGAAATTTCTTTTAACTTTAATGCGGCTTCTAATACGACATAATAGTCAACGGCGCGACCGATGAAGAAGCAGTTGCGTGTTGTCGCTAAATACTCGCGCGCAATTTGTTCCATTTCGTGTTTTGCGTCGCAAAGTGTTTCCATCGCATTCGCAACAATGCCAAGTTCTTTTGTTACATCAACATTCAACTCGATGCCTTTTGCTTTTGCGGCAACCGCAGCTAACATCGCAAGCACTGCAATTTGTGCTGTATATGCTTTCGTTGATGCAACAGCAATTTCTGGTCCAGCATGAAGAAGAAGCGTATAGTCTGCTTCGCGCGATAATGTTGAACCCGGCACGTTCGTAATCGTTAACGATTTATGGCCAAGTTCTTTCGTACGTACAAGCACTGCACGGCTGTCCGCTGTTTCTCCGCTTTGCGAAATATAAATAAATAACGGTTTTTCCGATAAAAGCGGCATGTTGTAAGAAAACTCGCTTGCGATATGCACTTCAACAGGGATTTTCGCCCAGTTTTCGATCAATTGTTTGCCGACTAAACCAGCATGATAGCTCGTGCCGCATGCGACGATATATAAACGATCGGCTTCATTTACCGCTTGCACGATTTCTTCGTCAATCGCTAGCTCGCCTTGGTCGTTGCGATATTTTTCAATTAAACGGCGAATGACAAGCGGTTGTTCGTCAATTTCTTTTAACATGTAGTAAGGATATGTTCCTTTTTCAATGTCGCTTGCATCCAATTCCGCTACATATGGTGCACGCTCTACTACTTCACCATTTAACTTTTTAATTGTCACACTTTCTTTTGTGACAATGACGATTTCTTTATCCATGAGCTCGACATATTCATTTGTCACTTGTAACATCGCTAATGCATCGCTGGCGACAACATTAAATCCTTCGCCTAATCCAGCTAAAAGCGGGCTTTTGTTTTTCGCCGCATAAATAACGCCGTCATTTTCTGCATCAATTAAAGCAATCGCATATGAACCTTTCAATAACGAAAGCGCCTTGCGAAACGCTTCTTCTACCGATAATCCTTCGTTTACGAACGTTTCAATTAACTGAACAATGACTTCTGTATCTGTATCACTTTGAAACGACACGTGCGCTAAATAATCACGTTTTAACAACTCGTAGTTTTCAATTACCCCATTGTGCACAAGCGTAAAGCGACCTGATGCACTTTGGTGTGGATGGGCATTCACGCGGTTTGGCACGCCATGTGTCGCCCAACGTGTATGACCGATGCCAAGCGGTGCGTCTACATCTTCTGCGACAATCGCACGCAAGTCAGCAATCCGACCTTTTTCTTTAAACACATGGACACCTGTGTCGTTCAATAACGCAATCCCTGCAGAGTCATATCCACGATACTCTAACTTTTCTAATCCGTACAATAAAATTTCTTTTGATGGTTGTTCACCAATATAACCAACGATTCCGCACATAACAAGTCCTCCCTAATCATAGGGGCAAGAAGGGGCTCTTGCCCCTTAAATAATTGATGAAATGGCGATGAACGTTCTTTCCTTTGTGCAAAGAGTCGCCTCTTTGTTTTAAGAAAGAACTTGCGGCTGTCATCGCATCAGCCGGGAGGCATCCGCCGAACACTCGATAAACCTCCTCCTCGTCAACTAAGCTTTTTTCCCGTCCAAAGCTTAGTCCAGGCGCTTTTATACAGGTATTTTCCGCTATCCTCCTTTCATGTAAGATGTCAAACAACAATAGTTTACAACAACAAAGAGGCAAACGTCAACGCGTATCGCTTACCCCTGTATAAGAAAAGCGCAAAGCGCCCGCCTATCGGCGAAGAGCGCACAAGCCCCACCGAGGAGAGCTCGAACCAAGCGGTCGCTTGGTTCTGCGTGGGTAAAATCACTGAAGTGTCTCAATGTGTCGCCGCCGCAGTGTGGGGCGGAGCGACTCGAGCCGATGGCGCTTGGAGCTAGACATATACCTCAAATTTTATTTCTTATCTTTAAACAAAATATGCATAAATGGAATAAACCGTTCCATTTATGCATATCGTTTACCGAAACAATTATTGTGCGCCAAAGCGTTCACGAATAACAGACGCAATGCGCTCGACGTATTGATCGCAAAGTTCATTTGTTGGCGCTTCTGCCATCACGCGAACGAGCGGCTCCGTACCAGACGGGCGAACGAGAATGCGACCGTTTCCAGCCATCTCTTCTTCTACTTCGCGAATGACACGCTGCACCTCTTCGCTTGCGATCGCTTCATGTTTATCTGTGACTTTTACGTTCACTAGTTTTTGTGGATATTTTTTCATTTCCCCCGCTAGCTCAGAAAGCGGCTTTTTCGTCACTTTCATAATGTTGACAAGCTGTAACGCCGTCAGTAACCCGTCACCTGTCGTATTGTAATCGAGGAAAATAATATGCCCCGATTGTTCTCCACCTAAATTGTAGCCGTTCTTTTTCATTTCTTCGACGACGTAACGATCGCCAACTGCTGTTTGTACGCTTTTGATTCCTTGTGCTTCAAGCGCTTTATAAAAACCAAGGTTGCTCATGACGGTTGAGACGACCGTTTGATGTTTCAAGCGACCTTGTTCGTGTAAATATTTTGCGCAAATGTACATAATTTGATCGCCATCAACGATTTGACCGTTTTCATCAACCGCAATTAATCGGTCGCCATCGCCATCGAACGCTAAACCTACATCGGCCCCTTTTTCCTTCACAAACGCAGCCAACGCCTCTGGATGCGTCGAACCGACACCTTCGTTAATGTTTAATCCGTTTGGAGATGCGCCCATCGTAGACACATCGGCATCTAAATCAGCAAATAAATGCGTCGCTAATGACGACGTTGCACCGTGCGCACAGTCAAGTGCAACGTGAATGCCTGAAAAATCTTCGTCCACCGTTTGCTTTAAATATTGTAAATATTTTTGTCCGCCTTCAAAATAGTCGTTTACTTGCCCTAAATCTTTCCCGATCGGGCGCGGCAACGTATCTTGTTCACTATCGAGAAGCGCTTCAATCTCTAACTCTTGTTCGTCAGAAAGTTTAAAACCGTCTGGTCCAAAAAACTTAATTCCGTTATCTTGGACAGGGTTATGCGAAGCAGAAATCATCACCCCTGCTTGTGCGCCTAACGCTTTTGTCAAATATGCGACACCCGGTGTAGAAATAACACCGAGGCGCATCACTTCTGCCCCGATGGAAAGCAGTCCTGCCACTAGCGCTCCTTCAAGCATATGACCAGAAATGCGCGTATCGCGCCCGATTAACACTTTTGGACGTTCTTTATCTTTTGTTAATACGTAGCCACCAAAACGGCCGATTTTAAAAGCTAATTCTGGCGTTAATTCGCTATTGGCAATCCCTCGCACACCGTCTGTTCCGAAATACTTACCCATGCTATCGCTCCTTTTATAGTTACTCATTTCTTGCAATACGAATCGTTGCTTCTTTTTGTGGTAGTCTCCATCGAACGTTTTGAGGTCCATTGACTTCAATTGGAACGTTATGTTCTCCAATGCCTAATTCACTAACATTTAAGTATACCTTAATATCTTTCAATTGAATATCATTCAGTACACGTTGAGCCCCTAAAGCCGTTAGCGTAATATTTTGATCAGCAGGATCGATAAATTCAGCCTTGTATGCGTCGTTTAGTCCAATGATTTCAATTGGAACTTGATCAAACGTTCTCTCTTTTTCTTGCTCCACTTCAATTAAAATTGTAACTTTTGCTGGATCTACAGCTTTCACTCCTTTTGGTACAGGTACATCGACTTGTAAAGTTGTATTGCCTGTAATATCGCTTAAATCGACTTCAATGCCGCTAATAAATTCGATGTCGTCAATTTTTGCTTTTTGTCCAAAAATCGTTACTTCGCTCGGAATCACTTCCATTTTACTAATGCTTAATCCTTCTCGTAGCGTTCCTTTTCGATCAATTTTTAATGGGACAGTTTTGCTTGGGCTTTTAATTGGCACGGTAATGTCCACGATAGACGGCTCAACATCAAGAGGCAACACATTTCCTTCTTTATCATACACCGTCACTTTTGATTCTCGCTCAATCGTTTCTTCGACTCCTTTTAAGTCAACACGTGCCTTTACTAACGCAACTTTTTCAATTAACGTTTTTGCCCCTGTCACTTTCACAATATTTGGCTTCACAATTGGCTGCTCCGGTGAATACCCGTCTGCAATTTGTGATTTATTAATGAAATCAACTTCGACCGGGAAATCTTTTGACACACGCTCGTCAATCGTCACAGTAATTGTCGCTGGATCAATCGTAACGCGTAACTTTTCAGAAATATTTCGGTATTTCAAAGGAACTGTATGCTTACCAATCGGCAGTTTAGATAAATCAACATATACTTCAAAATCTCGTTGCAGCTTCGTTGGCGTAACGATGCTTTTCGGCCCCTCAAGCATGACATTCACCGATTGTGGGATACCAGAAACAACAAGGTTTTCTTGATCGTAATATGCGACGACGGGAACGTCCGTCACTGTTTCGACATCGGTTTGACCGACCGTATTTCGTGACGTGCTATTTGATTGTGTTTCAATATTTACCGAAACGTAAATCATAAGCGCCAGCAATAAAGAAAAAATGCGTATAAACCATGGGCTATTCATCCATTTATCCACTTTTTTTCGCCCTCCACTGCCAACGAGATGAGGAAGTTGTCTTCGGTTGAACGAGCTCTTTCGTCAGCAATTCTCGCAATACATCTAACTTTAAGTCGCGGTAAAGCTCCCCATTTTTCGTAACAGAAACCGCTCCCGTTTCCTCGGACACAACGACGGTAATGCTGTCTGTCACTTCACTAATACCTAATGCAGCGCGATGCCTTGTGCCAAGCTCTTTAGAAATAAACGGGCTTTCCGACAGCGGTAAATAGCAAGATGCCGCAGCAATTTGATTTTTTTGAATAATGACAGCCCCATCGTGAAGCGGGGTATTCGGAATAAAAATATTAATCAGTAGTTCTGATGAAACATGTGCTTGTAAAGGAATTCCAGTTTCAATATAATCGCCCATTCCCGTTTCTCTTTCAATAGAAATAAGAGCTCCAATTCGCCGTTTTGCCATATACTCTGTTGCTTTTACAATCGCTTCGATCATATGCGTTTGTTCTTCCTCTTCAGGCGTTGTGCTTCGCGAAAACAATTTGCCCCTTCCGAGCTGTTCGAGCGCCCGGCGTAGCTCAGGTTGAAAAATGATAATAATGGCTAAAAAACCCCATGTGATCGCTTGATCCATCAACCATTGCAACGTGCTTAATCCGATAAAGCTACTTACAATTCGGACAAGAATAATAACAATAATTCCTTTAAGCAGTTGCACAGCCTTCGTACCACGCACAACCATAATAAGTTTATAAATAACGAACCAGACAACAAGAATGTCTACAAACTTAATGAGGTAATTTACAAATGTCGGGAGCTCTCCAAATGGCATTCTTACACTTCCTTCACTCATTCTAATTGCTCTCACATGTAAAAAAGCCATCAATATGGATGGCTATTTCGTTAATGTTTTGGCGATATTGTAACCGACTCTTTTTACATTATACCAAATCCAATCAAATACTTCATTAACTTCTTCAATTTGTCCGGTAACTTCGCCAGCAGAAGCTAAATATTTATGGCCGTTAATGACAGTCACATTGCCGTGCACTTCTCCTTCAATTTTAATATCGCCGTTTCGGACAACAATATCGCCTTCGACAACTTTCCCTTCTGGTACGATGACCGTATGATTTTGAACAATTAAATGTTCTTGTTTAGAAAACGAAAATTCATTATCCTCTTGCCAAACTGCCCATAAGCTGCTCGTGCTTAGCAAAAAGAACAGCGAGGCGGCAGTCAGAAACGGATGATGAGTAAACCATCGTTTCCAACGCACACGCCGTTTTTCACGAGGTAAATTATACATCACTTTTTTAACAAAATCGTCTGAAGGGGTGAAGTGGGAAACATTTTCGACAAACGCCACCGTTTTTTCCAATGCATAAAAATGCTCTCGACATGCTTCACATTGTTGAATATGGCTGCGCAATCGTTGCTCTTCTTCTTTTTGAATGTCTCCGTCTAAGTAATCATGCATCCATTGAACGATTTTTTCAGAGCATGGCATCTGTCTCACTCCTTTTTTCATCATAAATGGCCTAAATGTTTACGCAATGCTTCACGACCACGATGAATACGCGTTTTCACTGTACCAATTGGCAAATTTAAAATGTCACTAATTTCTTGTAGTGATAGCTCGTCAATATATTTTAAGACGATGACCGTGCGATATTTTTCTGGTAGCTTTAAAATCGCTTCTTGTACCATTTGTTGTAGCTCTAAGCTTTCTAACGCATCTTCCGGAGAAGCTCCTTCATCTGCGAGCTGCGAGTACATCGTTAACCCATCTGTCCCTGATACTTCTGCATCTAAATAAACATCGGGCTTTTTTTTACGCATGCGATCAATCGATAAATTCGTCGCAATGCGATATAACCAAGAAGAAAACTTCATTGTCGGATCGTATGTATGAATGTTGACATACGCCCGAATAAACGCTTCTTGTGCAGCATCTTCTGCTTCATGACGATTTCCTAACATGCGATAGCACAGTTGATAAATTTTATCTTTGTACATTTCGACGATATCCGCAAACGCGCTTTGATCTCCTTTTTTAATCGCTTTAATGCGTTGTTTAATAAACATGTCCATTCCATATTTACCTCCGCATGGGGGCTACTATTTTATACGAATAACATAAAGCAAAGTTCCATAAATCGCAACGAATATGTTAATATTTTTAAAAAAAATGGAGAGGGGCATCATGCCACCTCTCATACAAGCTTCTCACCAAACAATGATCCCATTAAAGCAACAGCGGTTGCAGCTGTTTTATTCCGCTCATCTAAAATCGGATTGACTTCAACAAATTCCGCTGAAGTGATGATTTGCGCTTCAGCTAACATTTCCATCGCTAAATGGCTTTCACGATATGTCAGTCCACCAATTACCGGTGTTCCAACTCCCGGTGCATCATGTGGATCGAGACCATCTAAGTCAAGAGACAAGTGGACACCGTCTGTCCGCTCTTTTAAATAAGCGATTGTCTCTTCCATCACTTTTGTCATGCCCAGACGATCGACTTCATGCATCGTATATATTTTAATTCCTTTTTCTTTAATTAATTGTTTTTCCCCTTCATCAAGTGCACGAGCACCGATAATTACAATGTTTTCTGGCTTCACTTTTGGACTATATCCACCGATCATCGTTAAAGCCGGATGGCCAAGCCCTAAACTTGCAGCGAGCGGCATACCGTGAATATTTCCAGAAGGCGACGTTTCCTCCGTATTCAAATCCCCATGCGCATCATACCAAATAACACCTAAGTTTTTATAATGTTTAGCTACTCCTGCAAGCGTCCCGATCGCAATACTATGATCGCCACCAAGTACAAGCGGAAAACGACCTCTTGTTACAACTTCATCGACCGCAGAAGCAAGTTTTTCATTTGCTTCAGCAACCGCTTTCAAATTTCTTAATTTTGGATTCGTCACATCTTGTACGCGCTCAGCGCGACCAATTTGAATATCCCCTAAATCTTCAATATCATGATTTAAGCTTTCTAAACGTTCTACTACGCCGGCATAACGAATGGCGCTTGGCCCCATATCAACACCGCGGCGCGTTTGTCCTAAGTCCATTGGCACTCCAATAATCGAAATGTTCATCTTGATCTCCTCCCCTCGTTGCATCTGTTGTTTATTGTACATGAGGAGAAACAGTTGGCTCAACTCGACAACTTTTTGAATATTTATTCTATGGAAAACAGAAAAAAACCTTAGGTATTCCCTAAGGTTTCGACAAGATGGAGCCTATCGGGATCGAACCGATGACCTCCTGCGTGCAAAGCAGGCGCTCTCCCAGCTGAGCTAAGGCCCCATGGAGCGGAAGACGGGACTCGAACCCGCGACCCCCACCTTGGCAAGGTGGTGTTCTACCACTGAACTACTTCCGCAAACAGTGAGCCATGGAGGACTCGAACCTCCGACCCTCTGATTAAAAGTCAGATGCTCTACCTACTGAGCTAATGGCTCGTTATATCGATGGCTGGGCTAGCTGGATTCGAACCAGCGCATCACGGAGTCAAAGTCCGTTGCCTTACCGCTTGGCTATAGCCCATCGATTGAAAACAATCATGGTGGAGGGGGACGGATTCGAACCGCCGAACCCAAAGGGAGCGGATTTACAGTCCGCCGCGTTTAGCCACTTCGCTACCCCTCCGCGGATGGTGCCGGCTGCAGGACTTGAACCCGCAACCTACTGATTACAAGTCAGTTGCTCTACCAATTGAGCTAAGCCGGCATATGGTGGAGGATGACGGGATCGAACCGCCGACCCCTTGCTTGTAAGGCAAGTGCTCTCCCAGCTGAGCTAATCCTCCATAAAAGATGACCCGTACGGGATTCGAACCCGTGTTACCGCCGTGAAAGGGCGGTGTCTTAACCACTTGACCAACGGGCCAACATACGACACACAAGCTTCCAACCGGGCTTGAACCGGTGACCTCTTCCTTACCATGGAAGTGCTCTACCAACTGAGCTATGGAAGCACTGGCTCCGCAGGTAGGATTCGAACCTACGACCGCTCGGTTAACAGCCGAGTGCTCTACCACTGAGCTACTGCGGAATAATACATCATCTTGCCCGGCAACGTCCTACTCTCGCAGGCGGTGTCCCGCCAACTACCATCGGCGCTGGAGAGCTTAACTTCCGTGTTCGGGATGGGAAC
>NZ_JACDUV010000014.1:0-13199 GCF_013761015.1 Anoxybacillus ayderensis | reverse complement strand
GAACACGGAAGTTAAGCTCTCCAGCGCCGATGGTAGTTGGCGGGACACCGCCTGCGAGAGTAGGACGTTGCCGGGCAAAGAGAAGACCAAGACGATTTAGTCTTGGTCTTTTTTGCTATGTAGTAAATAATGATACAAATATCTCGGTACTTTTCGTTCCGTTACGTCTAAAAACTGTACAATAAAAGGGTATGCATCATTTGAATAACTATGGAGGAGATCGTACCACCATTCTGTTTCATAGCGGCAAATCATACTTAAATTATAAAGTAGTAAATAGTGAGCAACGATTTCATGAATGTGTTTGTTTTGTTCATTTCGTTGTTTAAAATATAGATCAAATAAAGGACTAAGCTCTTCAATTTGTCGCAGCAATTGCCCCATAGAAAACTTTTCTCCGTATACGTGTTTCACATGAAACATTTTTTCAGAAAAATAAGTAAATAAACCGTGTTTTTGAATTTTTACTTCGTCTTTAAAAAAATCGTAGTTTTGTTTTTTTCTTTTTCTCGTTGATACTCCATGTGCTAAAACTGATGATGATTCTGGATAATCAGGGTGGATTGTTAATAAACACGCTTTAAGAAGCTGTACATTTCCATAAAATAATAAAACAGGTTTGATGGCCAAAGGCGCTTCATGAGCGGTATCATAAAACTTTTTTCCATGTTGTAAGTAGTACATAAATGGATAACAATTGTTGTAACTTTTCTTTTCAGCGTCTTCCCGTCCTTCTTGTTTGTAGCGTTCAAGTAAAAATTCGTGTACAAAATTTGATGAGTAAAATACTTCCCACATCGTATATTCTCCTTGTTCAATTGATCGAATTATCTAACATTTTCGTGTTTTCTTGACAGAAAAAAGCGAAGTTGATACTCTACTAATTAATATTTCCAAAGTGAGGGGGAAAAACAATGTGGGAAACAAAATTTGCGAAAGAAGGATTGACATTTGATGACGTCCTTTTAATCCCAGCTAAGTCAGAAGTGTTGCCACGTGATGTCGATTTAACTGTTGAGCTAAGTAAAACGTTAAAATTGAATATCCCGATCATTAGCGCAGGAATGGATACGGTAACCGAGGCGGAAATGGCGATTGCGATGGCACGCCAAGGAGGATTAGGAATTATTCATAAAAACATGTCAATTGAACAACAGGCGGAACAAGTCGATAAAGTAAAACGTTCTGAAAGTGGCGTCATTACGGATCCGTTCTTTTTAACTCCTGAACATCAAGTATATGATGCAGAACATTTAATGAGTAAATATCGTATTTCAGGTGTTCCAATTGTGAACAATGCTGAAGAACAAAAGCTTGTTGGAATTATTACGAATCGCGATTTACGCTTCATTCAAGATTACTCAATGAAAATTTCTGATGTGATGACAAAAGAAAACTTAATTACGGCCCCTGTTGGAACAACATTAGAAGAAGCGGAAAAAATTTTGCAAAAGTACAAAATTGAAAAACTCCCTCTCGTTGATGATCAAGGTGTGTTAAAGGGACTGATTACGATTAAAGATATCGAAAAAGTGATCGAATTTCCAAACGCAGCCAAAGATGCAAAAGGACGTCTTCTTGTTGGAGCGGCTGTCGGGGTTACTGCCGATACGATGTTGCGCGTGAAAAAGCTTGTAGAAGCAAATGTTGATGTCATTGTAGTTGATACAGCTCATGGCCATTCTAAAGGGGTGCTTGAGACGGTACGGAAAATTCGCGACACATATCCGACATTAAATATTATTGCAGGAAATGTCGCGACAGCAGAGGCGACGCGCGATTTAATTGAAGCAGGGGCGAACATTATTAAAGTAGGTATTGGTCCAGGATCCATCTGTACGACAAGGGTTGTCGCAGGTGTCGGCGTGCCACAAATTACAGCGATTTACGACTGTGCAACAGAAGCACGAAAATACGGTGTCGCCATTATTGCTGATGGAGGAATTAAATATTCTGGTGATATCGTAAAAGCTTTAGCGGCTGGTGGACATGCTGTTATGCTTGGTAGCTTGCTTGCAGGCGTGTCTGAAAGCCCTGGAGAAACAGAAATTTACCAAGGTAGACGATTTAAAGTATATCGTGGGATGGGATCAGTTGGAGCGATGGAGAGAGGAAGTAAAGATCGTTACTTCCAAGAAGATAATAAAAAATTTGTTCCAGAAGGTATTGAAGGACGAGTGCCTTATAAAGGACCGCTTGCCGATACGATTTATCAACTTGTTGGGGGATTGCGTGCAGGAATGGGTTATTGTGGCACGAAAAACTTAGAAGAATTGCGAGAAAAAACGCAATTTGTGCGCATGACTGGAGCAGGATTAAGAGAAAGTCACCCGCACGATGTTCAAATTACGAAAGAAGCTCCAAACTACTCGTTCATGTAATAACAAATAGACAGAGGTGGAAGATTCCTCTGTCTATTTTTTTTTACAAGAGTATGTTAAAATAACGGTTATGTAAAACAGAGTTGGAGGGTTTGAGCGTGAAAACATGGTACAAGAGCTTCATCATTTCCATTGCAGCAATGTTTTTATTTATGGTGACGTTACCGCAAAATATAAAAGCGGAAGAAGACGTACTAAATATTGAAGCAGATGCCGCTATTCTTGTTGAAGCGGAGACGGGAAAGATTTTATACCAAAAAAACATTGATGCGGTTTTAGGAATTGCTAGTATGACAAAAATGATGACGGAATACTTGTTGCTAGAGGCTATTCATGAAGGGCGCGTAAAATGGGATCAAGAATATGCAGTAAGTGAGTATGTATATCAAATTTCCCAAAAGCGCGATTTATCGAACGTTCCGTTGAGAAAAGACGGGAAATATACAGTGCGTGAACTATATGAAGCGATGGCGATTTACTCAGCAAACGGGGCGACAGTTGCCATTGCAGAAATTGTTGGTGGTTCGGAAACAAATTTCGTTAAAATGATGAATGAAAAAGCGAAAGAGTTAGGATTAAAAGATTACAAGTTTGTCAATGCAACAGGATTAAATAACAAAGATTTAGGAGGATTGCACCCAGCAGGTAGCGGAGATAACGAAGAAAATGTGATGTCTGCTCGTGCTGTAGCGACATTAGCGTATCATTTATATCACAAGTTCCCAGAAATTTTAGAAACCGCAAGTATTCCTCGTAAATACTTCCGAGAAGGAACTGATGATCAAATTAAAATGGATAACTGGAACTGGATGCTTCCGGGACTTGTTGCAGCATACGAAGGTGTCGATGGGATTAAAACGGGATATACAGAATTTGCAGGATATTGCTTTACAGGTACGGCAGAGCGAAATGGCATGCGCTTTATTACCGTTGTGATGAATGCGAAAACGAACGGAAAAGGTACGCATTTGTCGCGTTTTGAACAGACGAGAAAAATGTTGGACTACGCGTTTAGCAACTATACTGTGCAACAATTGTATCCAAAAGGTTATATTACAAAAAAACATGAAACGGTAGCAGTAAAGAAAGGGAAAGAAAAAGAAGTTGCGATTGCAACAAAACAACCGTTGTCCCTTGTCATTAAGCGAGGGGAAGAAAAAAAATATAAGCCTGTTGTCGTCATTGAAAAAGAAACGTTAACAGCTCCTGTGAAAAAAGGACAAAAAGTAGGGTATATGTACGTGAAATATGAAGGAACAGACTATGGTTACTTAACAAAAGAAGGAGAAAAGGTAGAGATCGTAACAAAGCGGGCTGTAGAAAAAGCGAATGGTTTCGTTTTGGCGATGCGAGCGATTGGCGAATTGTTCAGTGATATTTGGAATGGTGCTTCAAATGCGATGAAAGGATTATTTTAAAGCTCTCTTTTTAGAGGGCTTTAAAATTTTTATTGTGATTTTTAAAAAAATTGAGTTAAAATAAAGAAATGTAGTTAGTGTTTCTATACTTTTACGTAGTAAAAACGTATGCTAGAATATGGATAGTGTACTGCAGTGATGAATAGTTGTCGCTGGACTGATTTTTCAGTACAATATCACAATAACGATATACATAATGGGAGGAATGAACGGTGGCGGTTACAGGTACAGAACGTGTAAAACGCGGAATGGCGGAAATGCAAAAAGGTGGCGTCATTATGGACGTCGTGAATGCAGAACAAGCGAAAATTGCTGAAGCAGCAGGTGCAGTAGCTGTTATGGCTCTTGAGCGTGTTCCAGCTGATATTCGTGCAGCAGGTGGCGTTGCACGCATGGCTGATCCGACTGTGATTGAAGAAGTGATGAAAGCAGTATCGATTCCAGTCATGGCGAAGGCGCGCATCGGTCATTATGTTGAAGCGCGTGTATTAGAGGCGCTTGGTGTAGATTACATCGACGAGAGTGAAGTGTTGACGCCGGCAGATGAAGAATTTCATATTGATAAACGTCAATTTACTGTACCTTTCGTATGCGGTTGCCGTGATTTAGGTGAAGCGGCTCGTCGTATTGCTGAAGGGGCATCTATGCTTCGCACAAAAGGCGAACCGGGAACAGGAAACATTGTTGAAGCTGTTCGCCATATGCGTAAAGTGAACGCTCAAGTGCGCAAAGTTGTTAGCATGAGCGAAGATGAATTAATGACAGAAGCGAAAAATTTAGGGGCACCGTTTGAAGTATTGTTACAAATTAAACGTCTTGGCCGTCTTCCTGTCGTTAACTTTGCAGCAGGTGGTGTCGCAACACCAGCGGATGCGGCGTTAATGATGCATTTAGGTGCTGACGGTGTATTTGTCGGTTCAGGTATTTTTAAATCAGACAATCCTGAAAAATATGCGCGTGCCATCGTTGAAGCGACAACTCATTTCGAAGATTACGAATTAATTGCTCATTTATCAAAGGGATTAGGTGGAGCGATGAAAGGCATTGATATTTCTTCGTTGCTTCCTGAACAACGGATGCAAGAACGCGGATGGTAATGTAAAGGAGCAATGAACATGACGAAAATAGGGGTACTCGGATTGCAAGGAGCCGTACGTGAACACGTACGTTCAATTGAAGCGTGTGGTGCTGAAGCGGTAGTTATTAAAAAGGTGGAGCAACTGACACATATTGACGGTCTTATTATTCCAGGCGGAGAAAGTACGACGATGCGTCGTTTAATGGACAAATACGGATTTATTGAACCGCTGAAGCAATTCGCTCGTGAAGGAAAGCCGATGTTTGGAACGTGCGCAGGCTTGATTATTTTAGCCAAAAAAATTGTTGGTTACGATGAACCACACCTTGGTTTAATGGATATTACAGTCGAACGCAACTCATTCGGACGTCAACGCGAAAGTTTTGAAGCATCGTTAACGATTAAAGGTGTTGCGGACGATTTTATTGGTGTATTTATTCGAGCTCCGCACATTGTTTCCGTAGGGGACGACGTTGATGTGCTTGCGACGTATGAGGACCGTATTGTCGCGGCAAGGCAAGGACAATTTTTAGGATGTTCGTTTCACCCCGAATTAACGGATGATCATCGCATGACACAATATTTTATAAACATGGTTAAAGAAGCGAAAGAATAAACAGGTTGCATTTTGTTTAAACTTATAGTACATTATTTCCAAGAAAATGATATAAAGAAAAAGCGATGACAGGAACTAGTAACAAGCCCTCTTCCTTTCAGAGAGCCGATGGTTGGTGTGAATCGGCAGGAATGACTTGTGAATCCATCCTGGAGCGAAATGCTGAACGCGTGAAGTTAGTAGGCATTTCCGGTGAGAACCGTTACATGTCTCGAGTGGAAGACGCATGTCTTCAACTAGGGTGGCAACGCGGGAATACTCTCGTCCCTTTCTTTTGGGACGGGAGTTTTTTGTTTCATAAATCAAAAAGGAGGAATGCCGATGTTAGACTTAAAATTTTTACGTGCCAATTTTGAGGAGGTAAAACAAAAACTTCAGCATCGTGGTGAGGACTTAACGGATTTTGAACAATTCGAGCAGCTCGATCGTCGTCGTCGCGAATTAATTGCACAAGCGGAGGAACTAAAAAATAAGCGCAACGATGTGTCACAACAAATTGCCATCTTAAAGCGAGAGAAAAAAGACGCAGACCATCTCATTGCTGAAATGCGTGAAGTTGGCGATCGCATTAAAGTACTTGATGATGAATTGCGTGAAGTGGAACAACAGCTTGAGACGTTGCTTTTATCCATTCCAAACGTTCCGCATGACTCTGTGCCGATTGGTGAATCAGAAGATGACAATGTAGAAATTCGTAAATGGGGAGAGCCACGTTCATTTTCTTTTGAACCGAAACCGCATTGGGAAATTGCTGATCAACTCGGGATTTTAGATTTTGAACGGGCAGCGAAGGTAACAGGAAGTCGATTTGTGTTTTATAAAGGGCTCGGAGCACGATTGGAACGTGCGTTAATTAACTTTATGTTAGACGTACATGTGGAACAACACGGATATGAAGAAGTTTTACCACCGTACATTGTGAATCGAGCAAGCATGACAGGAACAGGACAGCTTCCGAAGTTTGAGGAAGATGCGTTCCGTATCGAGAGTGAAGATTACTTTTTAATTCCGACAGCAGAAGTTCCTGTGACTAACTTACATCGTGATGAAATTTTATCAGCGGACGATTTGCCGATTAAATATGCTGCTTATAGCGCATGTTTCCGCTCAGAAGCGGGATCAGCAGGAAGAGATACGCGCGGATTAATTCGTCAACATCAGTTTAATAAGGTGGAGCTTGTCAAATTTGTAAAACCAGAAGATTCCTATGAACAACTCGAAAAGTTAACAAATGATGCAGAGCGCATTTTGCAATTATTAGGTTTACCGTATCGTGTCATGAGCATGTGTACAGCTGATTTAGGCTTTACTGCAGCCAAAAAATATGACATTGAAGTATGGTTACCAAGCTATGGTACGTATCGAGAAATTTCTTCCTGCAGCAATTTTGAAGCGTTTCAAGCTCGCCGTGCAAACATTCGTTTCCGCCGAGACCCGAAAGCAAAGCCAGAACATGTGCATACGTTAAATGGATCCGGTTTAGCCATTGGACGAACAGTTGCAGCGATTTTGGAAAATTATCAACAAGAAGATGGAACAGTCGTGATCCCAGAAGTGCTTCGCCCATACATGGGAGGAAAAGAAGTGATTTCATAAGGGGAGAATTTGCTCCCCTTTTTTAATAAAAAGTGTTGACATGGGGTAATGATTATGATAACTTAGTACATGTCGATACGGAGGAGTACCCAAGTCTGGCTGAAGGGGTCGGTCTTGAAAACCGAGAGGCGTCGAAAGGCGCGCGGGGGTTCGAATCCCTCCTCCTCCGCCATCATTCGAATGTTTACAGTCCACAGCGCATAAAATGGAGATTGTTTATCGAATAATTCGTTACATATCGTAACGAATTTTTGTTTTATATAAGCAAAACAAAGGATGCCCAAAATGGAGCTAGGGGCATCCTTATTTTTTTAATTTGCGATATTGTTCAATCATGTAACCAATTTTTGCGACGATCGGCTCGATCGATTGGGCATCGCGAATAATATCGTATTCATTAATGTTAATGCGCAAAACAGGACAAGCATTAAAACTGTTGATCCATCTCTCATATCTTTCATACATTTCTTTCCAATATTCAATTGGTGTTTGTTGTTCCATTGGGCGACCGCGTTCACGAATGCGTTTAATGATTTCCTCAAAACTTCCTTCTAAGTAAATAAGTAAATCAGGGTGTGGGAAATACGGTGTCATGACCATCGCTTCAAATAAACTTGTATAGGTTTCATAGTCGACTTTTGACATCGTCCCTTTTTCAAAATGCATTTTTGCAAAAATGCCAGTATCCTCGTAAATGGATCGGTCTTGAACAAATCCTCCACCATATTCAAAAATGCGTTTTTGTTCTTTAAATCGTTCGGCAAGAAAATAAATTTGAAGATGGAAACTCCAACGTTTAAAATCGGCATAAAACTTATCTAAATACGGGTTTGTGTCTACCTTTTCAAAAGAGGTGCGGAATTGTAGTGCATCAGCTAACGCTTTTGTCATCGTTGATTTTCCTACACCAACTGTTCCGGCAATGGTAATAACAGCATCGCTTGGAATATGATATTTTTCTCGTAAATTCATTGTTCTAAGCTCCTTTTAAGAACAGATTGCAGTTCATTTAAAATGAAAAATCGGTCTTGGTCACGATGAACGAAATCGAGCTCATCTCCGTTAAACCGTAATACAGGAATGTGAGGGTGGGCTTGCTCAAATTGCTCCATTGCTTGTTCGTAAGCATGTGATAATTGTTGTAAATAGTTCGGATCAATGTTTTTTTCAAATTCGCGACCTCGCATCGCGATACGTTTGAGTAACGTGTGCAATGAAGCATGCAAATAAATGACGACATTCGGTTTTGGCATGTCGTTTGTTAAAATGTCATAAATTTGCACATACTTTTCGTACTGCTTTCCCTTTAAAGTCTGTCTAGCAAAGATTAAGTTTTTGAAAATATGATAGTCAGCTACAACCGGTTTCCCATTGCTTAAAAACTTTTTTTCGACATCTTCTAGTTGTTTGTAACGGTTGCATAGAAAAAACATCTCCGTTTGGAAGCTCCACTCTTCAATGTTTTCATAAAATTTACCCAAAAAGGGATTTTCATCAACAATTTCTTTTAACAATTCATATTGAAAATAGTCTGAAATGACCTTTGCTAATGATGTTTTTCCAACACCAATTGGACCTTCAACAGTAATAAAGGGCACGCGGGACATTGTGTAACCTCCTTTAGGTGAAACCGTCTGTGTAGACAGACAAAATTTATTTTAACATAAAATGATTACTCTGTATGTTGCTTTTTTATTTTGATATACTCTATAGAATAGATGATAAAAAGTACGGGAGTTTCAAAAATGAGAAATGATGAGTATTACATGCGTCTAGCTATTGAAGAAGCAAAAAAGGCGGAGAACATCGGAGAAGTGCCTATTGGTGCTGTTGTTGTATACAATGACGAAGTGATTGCACGAGCTCACAATTTGCGTGAACGAGATCAACGATCGATTGCGCATGCGGAGCTTTTAGCTATCGATGAAGCGTGTCGAAAACTAGGTACGTGGCGACTAGAAGAGGCGACGTTGTATGTGACGTTAGAACCTTGTGCGATGTGTGCTGGAGCGATTGTTCTTTCCCGCATAAAGCGGGTTGTGTTTGGGGCGAGCGATCCAAAAGGGGGATGTGCCGGAACATTAATGAATTTATTACAAGAGCCACGGTTTAATCACCAAGTGGAAGTCGTTAGTGGGGTATTAGCTGAGCAATGTGGAGAAATGCTAAGTGAATTTTTCCGACGTTTGCGTCAGCGAAAGAAGGTAGAAAAAATAGTTTAAATTCCAATTAAATTCCATTGTGTAGTCATTGCAATTTATATGAAAAAGAGATATACTTATACTTGCGTTAGTGATAACGCATTGCCGTGCTAAGCGGGGAGGTAGCGGTGCCCTGTACTCGCAATCCGCTCTAGCGAGGCTGAATTCCTTCTTTAGGTTAGTTTGCTGTAGAGTCTGCCTAGAGTAAGTGGTGTTGACGTTTGGGTCCTGCGCAATGGGAATCCGTGAACCCTGTCAGGTCCGGAAGGAAGCAGCAGTAAGCGGACGCTCCCATGTGCCGCAGGGGTGCCTGAACTGAGCTAACTACTCTAGTAACGTCTATGGCAGCTAGTCGACAGAAGGTGCACGGCAATTTACATAGATTGAATCAAAGCGCTTGCTTAAAAGGCAAGTGCTTTTTTCATGCGTTTTTTAATGATATAATGAATGGGATATGAGCAAAGAGGAGGGCAGTTTCGTGAGTTATAAAGCTTTATATCGTGTTTTTCGACCGCAAAGTTTTAAGGATGTTGTTGGTCAAGAACACGTGACAAAAACGTTGCAAAATGCCCTGCTTCAACAAAAGATTTCACATGCATATTTATTTTCAGGTCCACGTGGGACAGGAAAAACGAGTATAGCTAAAATTTTTGCTAAAGCGGTAAATTGCGAACATCGTCCAACAGCAGAGCCATGCAACGAATGTCCGACTTGTTTAGGCATTACGAACGGTTCGATTTCTGATGTGTTAGAGATTGACGCTGCATCAAATAACGGAGTGGATGAAATTCGCGACATTCGTGAGAAGGTGAAATTTGCTCCAACGTCAGCGCCGTATAAAGTGTATATTATTGATGAAGTGCATATGCTATCCATCGGGGCGTTTAATGCGTTATTAAAAACGTTGGAAGAGCCTCCGAAACATGTGATTTTTATTTTAGCGACAACGGAACCACATAAAATTCCTTTAACGATCGTTTCGCGATGTCAACGATTTGATTTTCGGCGCATTGAGTTGAGGTCGATTGTGTCGCGTTTAAAAACAGTTGTTGCGGAAGAAGGTATAGATGTAGAGGAAGAGGCACTATTTGCGATTGCGCGTGCTGCTGATGGTGGAATGCGTGATGCGTTAAGTTTGCTCGATCAAGCTATTTCTTTTAGTGAAGATCGCGTGTTGCTTGAGGATGTGTTAGCGGTTACAGGTGCAGTTTCACAAAGAAAAATCGCAGATTTAATTTATGCGATATATGAAAAAAAGACTGTTGAGGCGTTGCGTCTTTTTCAACATTTAATGGAACAAGGGAAAGATCCGAATCGCCTTGTCGAAGATTTAATTTACTATTATCGAGATATGCTTTTATATAAAGCGGCACCTCAGCTAGAAGATGTGACCCATCGTGTGCTCGTTGATGAACGATTTCGAGAGCTTTCTGACGTGATCCCAACATCGCTTATATATGAAGCGATCGATTTGTTGAGTAAAAGTCAACAAGATATGCGCCTAACGAACCATCCGCGCGTGCATATGGAAGTTGCGATTGTGAAGCTTTGTTATGAAGAGGAACGAGCAATCAAAACTTCGATTTCTCCAGCGTTGGAGGAGAAAGTGAGACAGCTTGAAGAGCAATTAGCGAAACTGAAGGAAACCGGTGTGAAACTCTCCCCTGCAGAAACAAGCGAGCCGGTGAAAAAAACAGGAAAAAGTATTCGGACAGATTATAAAATACCGATAGGACGCATTCATGAAGTGCTTCGCCAAGCAACACATCAGCATTTATCTCTTATTAAAGGAAATTGGCCACATGTGCTTGAGACGTTAAAAAAGCAAAATAAAGTGTCACATGCGGCATTATTGCAAGAGAGTGAACCTGTAGCAGCAAGTGGCACAGCTTTTGTGTTAAAATTTAAATATGAAATTCATTGTAAAATGGTTGCTGATAATAGTAACTATGTCAAAGACAATTTAGAACAAGTATTATTTGAATTAACAGGGAAAAAACTCGATACGATTCCTGTTCCTGAAAGTGAATGGCTTCAAATTCGAGAGCAGTTCATTCGTCAACAAACAAGTGGAAATGAACAACATGAACAAGAAGATCCATTCATTTCGGAAGCGAAAAAATGGTTTGGTGAAAACTTAATTGAAATTAAAGAATAATGGAGGAATGATGAAAATGATGCGTGGAATGGGAAATATGCAAAAGATGATGAAGCAAATGCAAAAGATGCAAAAAGATATGGAGAAAGCACAAGCAGAATTAGCAGAAAAAACAGTTGAAGGAACGGCAGGCGGTGGAATGGTTACCGTTATTGCAAATGGTCATAAACAAATTTTAGAAGTGAAAATTAAAGAGGAGGTCGTTGATCCGGAAGATATCGACATGTTGCAAGATTTAGTGCTTGCTGCGACGAATGATGCGTTGAAAAAAGTAGATGAGTTAACCGCTGAAACGATGGGGCAGTTTACAAAAGGATTGAATATACCGGGATTATTCTAGGAGGCTATCATGTACTACCCAGAGCCGATATCCAAATTAATCGACAGCTTCATGAAATTGCCAGGCATCGGGCCGAAAACGGCCGTCCGTCTGGCGTTTTTTGTGTTAAATATGAAAGAAGATGTAGTATTAGATTTTGCAAAAGCACTTGTAAATGCGAAAAGAAATTTAACGTATTGTTCATCGTGTGGTCATATTACAGATAAGGATCCTTGTTATATTTGTGAAGACGATAAGCGAGATCGTTCGATCATTTGTGTTGTGCAAGATCCGAAAGATGTTATTGCTATGGAAAAAATGAAAGAATACAACGGATTGTATCATGTGTTACATGGAGCTATTTCACCTATGGAAGGAATTGGTCCGGAAGATATTAAAATAGCTGAATTGCTTAGACGTCTTCAAGATGAAACGGTCCAAGAAGTGATTTTAGCGACGAATCCGAATATTGAAGGGGAAGCAACGGCTATGTATATCTCCCGGCTACTAAAGCCAACAGGTGTTAAAATTACGCGCATTGCCCACGGATTGCCTGTTGGTGGCGATCTAGAATACGCCGATGAGGTGACTTTATCTAAAGCTCTGGAAGGAAGAAGGGAACTATAGTGTTTTGGAAACGAAAAGGGTGGCTGCGCAAACAATTTAACGACCAGCTCATTGAACGATTGCAACATTACCGGGATGAGTGGATGGATAAGAAGCAATTAATAGAAAAAAGTGTTGAGCCGTCTGAAAAGGTCATATTTGATTTAAAAATTGCTGAAGCGAAATATTTATTTCTCCTTCGAGAAGCAAAAAAACGAAAAGCATCGATTGGGAAGGGATGATACCCCTTCCCTTTTTGTATAGGCTTGTCATACAGAAAAGAGGTGAACATATATTTAAAAATAAAAAAGTTGAAGGAGAGAAAAATATGAATGAAACGGTTGTTATTGTGTCGATCGTCAGTCTTATTGTCATTCTTTTGCTTATTGGCATCCCGGTACGTTTGACACGGCTAATTGGTGAAGGAGTTGCTCGTCTTGTTATCGGGGCTTTATTTATTTTTTTAATTAATGTTGTTGGAGATGTATCAGGTATCCATTTGCCTATTAATTTATTTACAGTAACCGTTACAGGTTTTTTAGGTATTCCTGGTGTTGTAGCACTCATTTTTATTCAACAATATGTCATTTCATAAACGGACATATCCGTTTATTTTTTTATTGACGAATAGAGATATCCATGATATATTAATATACGTCGTTGTCGAAATGAAAAAACATGTTGACAAGGTATTGTTGATTTAGTATTATAGAAAATGTCTTTGTTGTTCCTTGAAAACTGAACAAAACAGCAGCGTAAAAGCTAAGGATAACTTTTCTATGGAGAGTTTGATCCTGGCTCAGGACGAACGCTGGCGGCGTGCCTA
>NZ_JACDUV010000013.1:0-13436 GCF_013761015.1 Anoxybacillus ayderensis | reverse complement strand
CACACCCGTTCCCATCCCGAACACGGAAGTTAAGCTCTCCAGCGCCGATGGTAGTTGGCGGGACACCGCCTGCGAGAGTAGGACGTTGCCGGGCATTATTGTATTTATCGAGAAAATATATTTCTATTTCAATCATCGCGGGGTGGAGCAGCCAGGTAGCTCGTCGGGCTCATAACCCGAAGGTCGCAGGTTCAAATCCTGCCCCCGCAACCAACCAATGAAACGAAACGATATAAGTTTCGTGTTTTTTTATGCCTTTTTTGCTTTATGTTTTGTTTTCGTGTACACTTATATGTGTAGCATTTCCTTAGGAGAGCGATCCTAAGGTCTTTTTTGTATGTTGATTTTATTTAATTAGGGGAATGAACGATGAAAACATATGAATATGTATCACATCATCCTGAAGATACGTTCGCATTAGCAATGAAACTTGCTCGGTACGTTCAGCCACAAGACGTTATTACGTTAGAAGGTGATTTAGGAGCAGGAAAAACAACGTTTACAAAAGGACTAGCAAAGGGACTAGGAATTAACCGCAATGTCAGCAGCCCGACTTTTAATATTATTAAACAATACGAAGGACGTCTCCCTTTGTATCATATGGATGTATATCGTTTAGCAGAAAGTGAAGAAGATTTAGGTTTTGATGAATATTTTTTCGGTGATGGTGTAACAGTTGTTGAATGGGCGCATGTCATTGAGCCATATTTACCAACTGAACGTTTACATATTACTATTCACCATGCTGATGGGGAAAGTCGAATTATTCACTTCACTCCAATTGGCCAACGTTACGAACAGTTATGTAAGGAGATTTTTAGCGATGAAAGTGTTAGCCATTGATACATCGACATTTGTTATGGGGATCGCTGTTGTTGATGGACAAATTGTTAAAGGGGAAATCATTACAAATTTGAAAAAAAATCATTCGATACGAGTGATGCCTGCGATTGAGGCACTACTTCAACAATGTGATATGAGTCCAAAAGATCTGGATCGAATTGTTGTTGCGAAAGGCCCTGGATCATATACAGGTGTTCGCATTGGGGTGACAATTGCTAAAACGCTTGCTTGGACGCTAAATATTCCGCTTGTCGGCGTATCAAGTTTAGAAGTGATGGCAGCAAGCGCAAAATATTTTCAAGGTCTCGTTGTTCCGTTAATGGACGCTCGGCGAGGACAAATTTATACAGGTCTTTACAAAGTCGAAGGAGATCACGTGCAATCGATCGTAGCTGATCAAGTCATTTTAGCTACAGAGTGGGCAAATGAATTAAAAGCATATAATGAACCGATTTTATTAGTTGGAAACGATAGTTCGCTACATGAAGCAACATTTGTTGAAACGCTAGATCGTGTTCAAGTAGCTCCAGCGACACTTCACAATCCACGTCCAAGTGAGCTCGCGTGGTTAGGAATAAATCGCGAGCCGGAAGACATTCATACATTTGTGCCAAACTATATTCGTTTAGCAGAGGCGGAAGCGAATTGGCTTGCTCGTCAGCAAGAAAGGACGGAATGATAAGTGGATGTTTCTTTTCGGTTTATGACGCTTCAAGATCTCGATCGCATTGTGGAAATCGAACAGCTTTCATTTACGCTCCCATGGAGTCGTTCTTCCTTTTATCAAGAGTTGACAAATAATCGATATGCTCGTTACATTGTGATGGAGCATGATGGACAAATTATTGGTTATTGTGGCATGTGGTTAGTGATGGATGAAGCGCATATTACAAACATTGCGGTGTTGCCAGAATTTCGTGGTAAAAAACTCGGAGAAGCACTAATGAAACAGGCGATGGCGTTAGCGAGAGAAGAAGGGGCTCAAACGATGACATTGGAAGTGCGGGTGTCGAATACCGTTGCACAATCATTGTATCGAAAGCTTGGCTTTTTAAATGGCGGTATTCGTAAGCGATATTATTCAGATAACCAAGAAGATGCATTAGTAATGTGGGTGAAATTATGAGTGAAAAAGATATATTTGTGCTTGGAATTGAGACAAGCTGTGATGAAACAGCAGCTGCCATTGTGAAAAATGGATGTGAAATTGTAGCTAACGTTGTTTCCTCACAAATGGAAAGTCATCAACGATTTGGTGGGGTCGTTCCTGAAATTGCATCGCGTCACCATGTTGAGCAAATCACGCTTGTGTTAGAAGAAACGATGAAGCAGGCAAATATGGATGTTAGCGAAATTGATGCGATTGCGGTAACAGAAGGTCCGGGATTAGTTGGCGCGCTATTGATTGGCGTGAACGCTGCGAAAGCATTAGCTTTTGCGCATCGCATTCCTCTTGTTGGCGTGCATCATATTGCAGGACATATTTATGCGAATCAACTTGTACAAGAAATGAAATTTCCGCTATTAGCTCTTGTTGTGTCAGGAGGGCATACGGAGCTCATTTATATGAAAGAGCATGGAGTGTTTGAAGTCATTGGTGAGACGCGAGACGATGCGGCTGGGGAAGCGTATGACAAAGTTGCACGCGCGTTACAGCTACCTTATCCGGGAGGGCCTCACATTGATCGTTTGGCGAAACAAGGAAAACCGACTATTGATTTGCCTCGTGCATGGTTGGAAGAAGGTTCGTATGACTTTAGTTTTAGTGGATTAAAATCAGCCGTCATTAATACGTTGCACAATGCAAAACAGCGTGGGGAAACCATTTTGCCTGAAGATATGGCAGCAAGTTTTCAGACAAGTGTTGTCGAAGTATTAGTAGGAAAAACGATACAAGCGGCTGCGCATTACGACGTGAAGCAAATATTGCTAGCTGGTGGGGTCGCAGCAAATGAAGGATTGCGCACACAATTGCAAAAACAAGTTGAGCAATTACCAGAGGTGGAACTTATCATTCCGCCATTGTCCCTTTGTACAGATAACGCGGCGATGATTGCGGCAGCTGGAACAGTATTATTTCAACAAGGAAAGCGCGCTACTATGGCGTTAAATGCGAACCCAAGTTTACTGTTATAACAGGAGGGTGTCCCGAAAGTGAAGGGGCACTCCTTTTTTATAACTATATACGTGCGGAACAACTTGGCATGAAGAAAAACTTAGTCACATTTTGTGGATTATGTTATCCACATACATGTGGATAATGTGGAAAACGTGTACTATATGTTATTTTATCATAACGAGTTAACCACAAAGAAATAGACAAATTTTTTGATGGTTTTGTGGATAATGTGGAAAAGTACGTGAATAACTTATATTTAGGTGTTTTTTCTGTGGATATGTTTGTGTAAAAAGATGAGCTAGTCCACAAATGGAGCTAGCTCATCATTATTGTTGTAAAAGTTCCCATTGTTCGAATAACTCATCAAATTTTTGTTTTAGTTCTGCGATTTTTGCTTGTGTATCTCTGGCTTTCTCGTAGTCGTTATAACAGGAAGGATCATATAATTGTTGTTCATACGTTGCAATTTGTTGCTCGAGTTTCTCCATCTCTGTCTCTAGCTGCTCTATTTTTCGTTTTCGTTGTCTCTCTAATTTTTTTCGTTCTTTTTCTTCTTCATACGAACGTTTTAGGGACGATGATTCGCCCGTTGTCGTCTCTTGACCGATTTGTCCAAGTTCGAGTAGCTCTGCTTTTTTCGCCACGTAATAATCATAGTCCCCTAAATATTCAATGAGACCTTCTGTGGATAACTCGTATATTTTTGTTGCGATTTTGTTAATAAAATAACGGTCGTGAGAAACGAAGATAATTGTTCCTGGGTATTCAATAAGCGCTTGTTCTAGCACTTCTTTGCTGTCTAAATCTAAATGGTTTGTCGGTTCGTCTAACACTAAGACGTTGGCTTTTTTCATCATCAGTTTGGCGAGAGCGAGCCGAGCTTTTTCACCGCCACTTAATGTTTGCACAGGTTTCAATACATCGTCGCCAGAAAATAAAAAGTTTCCGAGAATCGTGCGAATTTCTTTTTCTGTCTTTAATCGATCTTCATCCCATAGTTCATCGATGACACGTTTGTTCGATGTTAATTGAGCTTGTTCTTGATCATAATAGCCAATTTGTACATTTGTTCCGTAGCGGAGCTCCCCATGTTTTGCAGGGAGTTGTTTGATAATCGTTTTTAAAAGAGTCGATTTTCCAATTCCATTTGGTCCAATGAGTGCGATGCTATCACCGCGAGTGACACGGAATGATAGGTTTGTTGCGATGATGTGATCATAACCAATGGCTAAATCGGTAGCTGTTAACACGTCGTTTCCGCTTGGTCGTTCAATTTCGAAGCGAAACGATGCCGATTTTTCATCGCCGAGCGGCTTTTCAATGATATTCATTTTTTCTAATTGTTTTCTTCTGCTTTGCGCTCGCTTTGCCGTCGATGCACGGGCAATATTTCGTTGAATAAAATCTTTTAATTTCGAAATTTCTTCTTGTTGTTTTTCATACAGTTTCAGTTGTTGTTCAAATTGTTCCGCCCGTTGTTGTAAATAACTCGTATAGTTTCCAACGTATTTTTTTATTTTCGTGCGTGATAATTCATACACTTGTGTCACGATTTGATCAAGAAAATAGCGGTCGTGTGAGACGATAAGAATGGCTCCATCATAATTTTTTAAATATTGTTCAAGCCATTGTAATGTTTCCATATCCAAATGGTTTGTTGGTTCGTCTAAAATCAACAAATCTGGTTTAGCAAGAAGCAGTTTGCCGAGCGCTAATCGTGTTCGCTGTCCACCGCTTAACGTAGATATTTTTGTTGTGTAGTCATACTGAGAAAAGCGGAGACCATGAAGCACAGAACGAATATCGGCTTCATATTGATAGCCACCTTTTTCTTTAAATTCCGTTTGTAAACGGTCGTAATGTTCAAGTAAGCGCTCATAGTCGGCACCGTGCAAGCTCATTTGTTGCTCTAGGTCACGCAATTGTTTTTCCATTTGTTGAAGCGGGGCAAACACATCGAGCATTTCTTCCCAAATGGAGCGATGGGCGTGCAAACCAGTATATTGGTCTAAGTAACCAATTGTTACGTGCTTCGGTTTGATCACTTCTCCTGTGTCATACGACAATTGGCCGGCAATGATTTTTAATAATGTCGATTTTCCTGCCCCATTTCTTCCCACTAACGCAATACGGTCTTTTTCTTGTATTTCAAGCTTAATGTCTGATAAAACTTGTTCCGCCCCATATGATTTGGATAGTTGATTTACTTGTAAAATGATCATCATTTTTCACCTCAATCTTCTTTTGATAGTGTAACGTACTTTCTTGATGTTCGGCAACACTAGTGTGCGAATAACAAATTTGACAAAAATAATAATAAAGGGTACAAAGGAAAGACAGAATGAGAAAAATAGTGTATAGTTTAAAAGTGGGGAGAACTTTTCAGACGTATAGGAGAGAAAAATGAAAGCGCTAACTATTTGTGAAAGGAAATGTGGGGGATTGACTCGTGAATAATGAACAACCAAAAATTCCGCAGGCGACCGCAAAGCGACTACCGTTGTATTATCGTTTTTTGAAAAACTTGCATGCATCAGGAAAGCAGCGTGTATCTTCAGCGGAGTTAAGTGAAGCCGTAAAAGTCGATTCAGCAACGATTCGCCGTGATTTTTCATACTTTGGTGCGCTTGGAAAAAAAGGATACGGTTATAATGTGAATTATTTGCTGTCGTTTTTCAGAAAAACGTTAGATCAAGATGAAACGACAGAAGTAGCGTTGTTTGGGGTTGGTAATTTAGGAACGGCATTTTTGAACTACAATTTTAGCAAAAACAATAATACGAAAATCGTGATGGCGTTCGATGTAGATCCAGATAAAGTCGGAACGGAAGTAGGTGGCGTTCCCGTTTATCATTTAGATGAATTGGAAGAAAAACTAGGTGGGATTACGGTAGCGATTTTAACCGTTCCAGCCCAAGTTGCCCAACCGATTACTGATCGACTTGTCCAAAAAGGCATTAAAGGAATTTTAAACTTTACGCCTGCTCGCCTGCATGTGCCTGAACACATTCGCGTTCATCATATTGATTTAGCGGTCGAATTGCAGTCACTTGTTTACTTTTTAAAACATTATGGAAATGAGTGAACCTCCCGTTCATGAGCGGGAGGTTTTTTTCAATAAAGAACGAATAGCTGTGCCAAAATCTAATGTAGCAATAAGGATAAATAGCATCGTTGTGACGTCCCAAATGCCATCGTCAGCGCTATCGACAGCAAAATAAGTGAATAAAATGCCCATTAAAAAGTAAAACAACGGTTCAGACTTCATGAAAACAGCCTCCAAATCACGAATTGCATTTGTTCTGCTTCCCTCATTATTTTTTCAATTTCCTCAGCAAATAACGTTTGAATGACAACGACAAATGTGTTCATCAGTACATGTGCTGCAATAGGTACGAGAATACGCTTTGTTTTCACATATAAGAAAGCAAATACGAATCCCATCGTTGCATAAAGAAGCAAATGTTCAAACTCTAAATGAACGACAGCAAATAAAAGGGAACTGACAGTCGCCGATAAAAGAAAGTTATATTTTTGATACAGCGTTCCAAAAATAATTTTTCGAAAAATGATTTCTTCTAAAATCGGTCCGACGATCGAAGTGACGAGCATAAGCGCTGGTGTTAGCTTCACCATCTCAACGATGCGTCTCGTATTTTCGGACCCCATCTCGACGCCAAATACGTGCATCTCAATATTTGCTGCGATGCCTTGAGCGAAAAGGGCAAGAAAGAACCCTCCAATTCCCCAAAAAATTGACGTTCCAATAGATGCTTGATGGCGATCGTATGAGTATTTCATATCTTCTCTCATGAAATAAAGAACGAAAAGAAAAGCGATCGAGAAGCTAATGACAGCCCAATAACCTGAGGCAATGGATAGGGCGATTTCTTTATTTGATGTGTCAACAAACCCGCTATGTGCAAGCAAAGGAACGCCAATTAAACTAGATAACTGCATGGCGATGTATGTAATAATGACATACCAATATTGCTTTTTCACGTGTTCAACCCCTTTTGACAAAATGAGTACTTTTTCATTTTACCATATTTTTTGTATGAATTTCGAAAGGAAAGACATAATGAAAAAGGGAAAGATTTAGTGAAAAATTTTTAACTTCCTACTTGCAAAATTGAAAAAAGTTCATTAATATAATAAGTGTGTTAGCACTCAATGATGATGAGTGCTAATAACGGAACGAAAATCTAATTAAGGAGGTCGTTTGCCGTGTTGAAGCCACTAGGTGATCGTATTGTCATTGAATTAATTCAAACTGAAGAAAAAACAGCGAGCGGAATTGTTTTACCAGACACAGCGAAGGAAAAACCACAAGAAGGAAAAGTTGTTGCGGTTGGTTCAGGTCGCGTTCTTGACAATGGTGAGCGCGTAGCTCCAGAAGTAAGCGTTGGTGACCGCATCATCTTCTCAAAATATGCGGGTACAGAAGTGAAATATGATGGAAAAGAGTACTTAATTTTACGTGAAAGCGACATTTTAGCTGTGATTGGTTAATCGTTCGCCTGATAACATATAAAGCATACAAAAATACTTAACAAAAAATTATCATCAAGGGGGTAAGATGTATGGCAAAAGAAATTAAATTCAGCGAAGAAGCTCGTCGTGCGATGTTACGCGGTGTAGATAAATTAGCTGATGCAGTAAAAGTAACATTAGGTCCAAAAGGTCGTAACGTTGTATTAGAGAAAAAATTTGGTTCTCCATTAATTACAAATGACGGTGTAACAATCGCGAAAGAAATTGAATTAGAAGATCCGTTTGAAAATATGGGTGCGAAGCTTGTTGCAGAAGTAGCAAGCAAAACAAATGACGTTGCTGGTGACGGTACAACAACAGCAACTGTATTAGCGCAAGCGATGATTCGTGAAGGATTGAAAAACGTAACAGCTGGTGCGAACCCAATGGGTATTCGCAAAGGTATTGAAAAAGCTGTTGCTGTTGCGGTAGAAGAATTAAAAGCGATCTCTAAACCAATTGAAGGAAAAGATTCAATTGCTCAAGTTGCAGCGATTTCTGCGGCTGACGAAGAAGTTGGTCAATTAATCGCAGAAGCAATGGAACGCGTTGGCAAAGACGGCGTTATTACATTAGAAGAGTCTAAAGGCTTCACAACAGAATTAGATGTTGTGGAAGGTATGCAATTTGACCGTGGTTATGTATCTCCATACATGATCACAGACTCTGACAAAATGGAAGCTGTATTAGAAAATCCATACATCTTAATTACAGATAAAAAAGTTTCAAGCATTCAAGAACTTCTTCCTGTATTAGAGCAAGTTGTTCAACAAGGCAAACCATTATTAATCATTGCTGAAGATGTGGAAGGCGAAGCGCTTGCGACATTAGTTGTGAACAAACTTCGCGGCACATTCACAGCTGTTGCAGTAAAAGCGCCTGGCTTCGGTGACCGTCGTAAAGCGATGCTTCAAGATATCGCTATCTTAACAGGCGGTGAAGTCATTACAGAAGAATTAGGTCGTGAATTGAAATCAACAACAATTGCTTCACTTGGTCGTGCAGCGAAAGTTGTTGTAACGAAAGAACATACAACAATTGTTGGTGGCGCTGGTCGTGCAGAAGACATTCAAGCACGCATCAACCAAATCCGCGCTCAATTAGAAGAAACAACTTCTGAATTTGACCGTGAAAAATTACAAGAGCGCTTAGCAAAATTAGCTGGTGGCGTTGCCGTTATTAAAGTCGGTGCTGCAACTGAAACTGAATTGAAAGAGCGTAAACTTCGCATCGAAGACGCATTAAACGCAACACGTGCGGCAGTTGAAGAAGGTATCGTTGCCGGCGGTGGTACAGCGTTAATGAACGTATACAGCAAAGTTGCAGCAATTGAAGCGGAAGGTGACGAAGCAACTGGTGTGAAAATCGTTCTTCGTGCGATCGAAGAGCCAGTTCGTCAAATCGCACAAAACGCTGGTTTAGAAGGCTCTGTCATCGTAGAGCGCTTAAAAACAGAAAAACCTGGTGTTGGCTTCAACGCAGCAACTGGCGAGTGGGTTGACATGATCGAAGCGGGTATTGTTGACCCAACGAAAGTTACTCGTTCTGCGCTTCAAAACGCAGCATCTGTTGCCGCTATGTTCTTAACAACAGAAGCGGTCGTTGCAGATAAGCCAGAAGAAAATAAAGGCACACCTGGCATGCCTGACATGGGCGGCATGATGTAATCATAGAAAGACTACCCCTCTTCTAGCGGGGTAGTCTTTTTTAGTTGATTTAAAAAACAAAGAATAGATCCAATAGCTTGAACCCATGATCCAATGATGCCGAGCGACTGTCCTTCGGTTTTATTTCCTCTTTCTTCATATATACCGCCGATGGCCTGCAAGGCGTTGCCGATCGCTTGAAGCAAATTTCCGATTGGGTTTAATACAGATGATTGCTTATCTTCCCAATCATCTGCAAATGAAATGAGTCCTCCTAAAGATTGCAACCAGTTTCCTGTAATCTCTAGCCGATCTCCGTCGTTGTTTAATAGCCCAGCGATAACGGTAATGTTCCCGATAGCTTGAATTTCGTTTCCATATACACCTAATGTATCGGATGTTTCAGCATCTGCCTCTAGGGCGTTTCCTGTTGCTTGCAGCACGTTTCCCGATAAATCAAGAGCAAACTGTTTTTTATCGCTTAAAGAAGGGATGCTTCCGACGGCCGAAGTGACCGTACCTATCGCTTGAATAAATGAACCGATTAGTGCTTTCGGTTGATTCATGTGCATTCTCCTACAATTTTTGCTCATATATCATATGCAAGCTACATATCGTTGTTAATTGTTAGAAAATTTAATAAAAAAGATGGCATCTTGACCGATGAGGAATAGAGTTGGTAGAATGGACTAAAATTTAAGATGCGCACCTTCGTATATCCTCGATAATATGGTTCGAGAGTCTCTACCGGGACACCGTAAATGACCCGACTACGAAGGCAGTGTTCTATATTGCTAGAATTCTGCCTTCGTTTTTTTATGCGGGGGTATGAATGCTAGCTTTTTTATTATATGTAGATGGGGTGATTTCGTTTGAGTCAGCAGGAAATGATCGTTGTTTTAGATTTCGGGAGTCAGTACAATCAGTTAATTACACGCCGTATTCGTGAGTTTGGGGTGTACAGTGAACTGCATCCACATACGATTACAGCTGAGCAAATTCAACAAATGAACGTAAAAGGAATTGTCTTTTCGGGTGGTCCGAATAGTGTATATGACGAACAAGCATTTACGTGCGATCCGGCCATTTTTGAGTTAGGCATTCCGATTTTAGGTATTTGTTATGGAATGCAGTTAATGACGCATCATTTAGGTGGAAAAGTGGAAAAAGCGACACACCGAGAATATGGAAAAGCAACGATTGCGGTGCAACGCGTCTCTCGACTGTTTAGCGACTTACCGACAGAGCAAATTGTTTGGATGAGTCATGGGGATTTAGTGACAAAAACACCGGAAGGGTTCAATGTTGATGCAACAAGCCCATCTTGTCCAATTGCCGCGATGAGTGACGAAACGAGGAAGTTTTACGCTGTTCAGTTTCATCCGGAAGTGCGCCATTCCGTATATGGAAATGAGCTATTAAAACGATTTGTGTTTCATGTTTGTGAGTGCAAAGGCGACTGGACAATGGGAAGTTTTATCGATCACGAAGTTCGTAAAATCCGTGAGCTTGTCGGCAATAAAAAAGTACTTTGCGCTTTAAGTGGCGGTGTTGATTCATCGGTCGCAGCTGTTCTCGTCCATCGTGCTATTGGTGATCAGTTGACGTGTATTTTTGTGGATCATGGCTTACTTCGTAAAGGAGAAGCAGAAAGCGTCATGAAAACGTTCCGTGAAGGCTTCCATATGAACGTCATTAAAGTAGACGCAAAAGAGCGGTTTTTAAATAAATTAAAAGGTGTAAGTGATCCGGAGCAAAAACGAAAAATTATCGGAAATGAGTTTATTTACGTGTTTGACGATGAAGCAGCAAAATTGGATGGCATTGAGTTTTTAGTACAAGGTACACTTTACACGGATATTATTGAGAGCGGAACCGCAACAGCTCAAACAATTAAATCACATCATAATGTCGGCGGCTTACCTGAAGATATGAAATTTAAATTAATTGAGCCGCTAAATACGCTGTTTAAAGATGAAGTGCGTGCCCTTGGCACAGAATTAGGTATTCCAGATGAAATTGTATGGCGTCAGCCGTTCCCGGGACCAGGACTTGGTATTCGCGTGTTAGGTGAAGTGACAGAAGAAAAGTTAAATATTGTTCGTGAATCGGATGCCATTTTGCGTGAGGAAATTAAAAAAGCAGGTCTTGATCGTGATATTTGGCAATACTTCACCGTCCTTCCTGACATTCGTAGTGTTGGAGTGATGGGAGATGCACGTACGTACGATTATACGGTCGGTATTCGTGCAGTGACATCAATTGATGGCATGACAGCAGACTGGGCACGTATTCCTTGGGATGTGCTTGAAGTCATTTCAACGCGTATTGTTAATGAAGTGCCTCACGTCAACCGCGTTGTGTATGATATTACAAGCAAACCACCAGCAACGATCGAATGGGAGTAAAAAACGAACAAAAAGTTTTTTTATATAAAAAATGTTCGTTTTTTATCTTGACTTTGTCGGATGTGCTTGATAGAATGTATGTGTAAAATAAATAGAGGATACATCGTATAATCTCGAGAATATGGCTCGAGAGTCTCTACCAAGCTACCGTAAATAGCTTGACTACGATGTGTAATGTGGGGGAGAGGAATCTGCTTGGTTCCTCTCTATGTTCTGTGCATTATGCATCATAGTCAACGCTTCTGGTAGTTTGCTAGAAGCGTTTTTTCTTTTTATTAACAACATATGGAGGGACTTGAAGTGATTAAGAAGTATTTCCAATTTGATGAGCTCGGTACAAATTATAAGCGGGAGATTATTGCGGGTTTAACGACGTTTTTATCTATGGCTTACATTTTGTTTGTTAATCCGTCTATTTTGTCGTTAAGTGCGGTGCCAGATTTACCGAATGAAATGAGAATGGATCAAGGGGCTGTATTTACCGCGACGGCGATTGCGGCCGCTGTTGGATCGCTATTAATGGGGTTAATAGCACGTTATCCTATTGCGCTTGCTCCGGGGATGGGATTAAATGCTTTCTTTGCTTTTACCGTTGTATTGACGATGGGCATTCCTTGGCAAACAGCATTATCTGGTGTTTTAATGTCTGGACTTATTTTTATTTTACTAACATTAAGTGGTATACGTGAAAAAATTATTAACTCGATCCCAGAAGACTTAAAATATGCAGTTGGAGCAGGAATTGGGTTATTTATTACGTTTATCGGATTCCAAAACGCAGGCATTATTGTAAATAACGATGCGGTTCTCGTAGGATTAGGACATTTGACAAATGGAAATACATTATTGGCGATCTTCGGTGTAATTGTTACCGTTATTTTAATGGTTCGCGGCGTAAACGGTGGAATTTTCATTGGCATGGTCGTTACTGCGATTGTGGGAATGATTGCAGGCTTAATTGATGTGCCAACAAAGGTAGTAGGTTCTGTACCAAGTCTTGCACCTACGTTTGGGGTAGCGTTTGAACATTTCGATCAAATTTTTAATATAAAAATGCTGGCGGTTGTGTTAACATTCTTATTCGTTGATTTCTTTGATACAGCAGGAACGTTAGTTGCTGTGGCGAATCAAGCAGGTTTATTAAAAGAAAATAAATTGCCACGGGCAGGAAAAGCGCTTTTTGCGGATTCTTGTGCAACGGTAGTCGGGGCAATTTTAGGTACGTCAACTACTACATCGTATATCGAGTCATCAGCTGGAGTAGCAGCGGGTGGGCGTACAGGTTTTGCTTCTGTTGTAACAGCCATTTTATTTTTGTTTGCCTTGTTCTTTTCTCCATTACTATCTGTTGTAACGGCACCTGTTACAGCACCAGCATTAATTATTGTCGGTGTACTTATGGTATCATCTCTTGGAAAAATTGAATGGACTCGTTTTGAAATTGCTGTTCCTTCATTTTTAACGCTAATTGCAATGCCTTTAACATATAGTATTGCAACAGGAATTGCGATCGGGTTTATTTTCTATCCAATTACAATGATTGCAAAAGGGAAAGGGAAAGAAGTTCATCCGATTATGTATGGTTTATTCGTTATTTTCATTCTATACTTTGCATTTTTAGTTGAGTAATTATATATTCATGAGGGTTGTGGGCTTGGACCATAAATTCCAAGCCTTATTTTTTTAAAAAAACAGTTGACGAGCAAATTTGTTTTTGATAATATACTTATTGCTGATTGAAACAAGCAACTTATGAAAAAAGAAAAAGTAAAAAAGTGTTGACAAAGAAAATAGTAAATGTTATATTAAAAAGGTCGCTTCAAAAGCGACGAGATGTTCCTTGAAAACTGAACGAAGCGAAAAGCGTACAAAAGCTAAGGATAACTT
>NZ_JACDUV010000012.1:0-46814 GCF_013761015.1 Anoxybacillus ayderensis | reverse complement strand
CCAGCGTTCGTCCTGAGCCAGGATCAAACTCTCCATAGAAAAGTTATCCTTAGCTTTTGTACGCTTTTCGCTTCGTTCAGTTTTCAAGGAACATCAAAGCGGGTGATGGGAATCGAACCCACGACATCAGCTTGGAAGGCTGAGGTTTTACCACTAAACTACACCCGCGCGTTGTTAATTAATTTTCATCAACATTACATATCACGACCACCCATGCCTCTTCCTCTACTCGCAAACTCGAAGATGATTGATGCGTCGAGGCAACTCGCAGCTTACTCAGCGAAGTGTCGCTCGTGGCTGAGGTTTTACCACTAAACTACACCCGCATATTCGCTAGTGAGATGGTCGGGAAGACAGGATTCGAACCTGCGACCCCATGGTCCCAAACCATGTGCTCTACCAAGCTGAGCTACTTCCCGTCCTCATTGATATAAACATGGCGCGCCCGAGAGGATTCGAACCCCTAACCTTCTGATCCGTAGTCAGATGCTCTATCCAATTGAGCTACGGGCGCATTTTTAACGACCTTTTCAATATATCATATTTCATCAATCAAAGTCAAGTTTTTTTAGATGCGGCCGAGAGGACTTGAACCTCCACGGGGTTGCCCCCACTAGGCCCTCAACCTAGCGCGTCTGCCATTCCGCCACGA
Source organism: Anoxybacillus ayderensis (assembly GCF_013761015.1). Lineage (NCBI taxonomy): Bacteria > Bacillati > Bacillota > Bacilli > Caryophanales > Anoxybacillaceae > Anoxybacillus > Anoxybacillus ayderensis. The sequence goes on along the minus strand of NZ_JACDUV010000012.1, from coordinate 46,162 downwards.
CCGCATATTGTTAAAAAACCGACCGACTGGTGCGGGTGGAGGGACTTGAACCCCCACGCCAAAGGCGCCAGATCCTAAGTCTGGTGCGTCTGCCAATTCCGCCACACCCGCATACATGGTGAGCCATGGAGGACTCGAACCTCCGACCCTCTGATTAAAAGTCAGATGCTCTACCTACTGAGCTAATGGCTCGTTACATCAATGGCTGGGCTAGCTGGATTCGAACCAGCGCATCACGGAGTCAAAGTCCGTTGCCTTACCGCTTGGCTATAGCCCAACAAACAATCGAACATGTATGTTAAAACACTCTAAAAAACTTTTTTAAATGGCGGTCCCGACGGGGATCGAACCCGCGATCTCCTGCGTGACAGGCAGGCATGTTAACCACTACACCACGGGACCAAAAAGAGTGGAGGATGACGGGATCGAACCGCCGACCCCTTGCTTGTAAGGCAAGTGCTCTCCCAGCTGAGCTAATCCTCCGAAATAAAATGGAGTGAACAAAATGAGCACTCCAAAGGATGACCCGTACGGGATTCGAACCCGTGTTACCGCCGTGAAAGGGCGGTGTCTTAACCACTTGACCAACGGGCCATGTTCATTGTCTTCCTGGCGGAGAAGGCGGGATTTGAACCCGCGCGCCGTAAAAGAACGACCTAACGGTTTAGCAAACCGTCCCCTTCAGCCACTTGGGTACTTCTCCAATGGCTCCGCAGGTAGGATTCGAACCTACGACCGCTCGGTTAACAGCCGAGTGCTCTACCACTGAGCTACTGCGGAATAATAATAAAGTGATTCATACTACCTAACCAATATTATAGTTTAACTTTACTGCTTCTTCCTCTACTAGCATACTTAATGATGATGGATGCGTCGAGGCAACTCGCAGCCTAACCAAAGAAGCATTGCCCGTCACTGAGCTACTGCGGAACAATCTAATCATTAGGACTGCTTATATTATATTTATTCTTTTTATGTCTGTCAACCGTCTTTTTTTTCACTTGTTTTTTCTCATCGAATGACGACGGCTTTTATAATTTAGCACATGAAGATTTGGCTTGTCAACACTCTCTTTTTATTTTTTTTAATTTTCCTCGACAGCGTCCACATACATATCGATTCGTATCCATCGCTTTTTTTCGCACATATATATAATGACATGATGTGCATTCATAATAATATTTCTTTCCCGTCTTTGCTAATACAACAGGTTTGCAAAAGCGGGGGGCTTGTACTTTTTGTAACAATTCTCGAAAATCACGATCGCGATGGCGATAACCTTTTCCTTCTAGGTGTAAATGATAGTGGCATAATTCGTGCTTAATTACTTGAATGAGCTCTTCTTCCCCATGTTGTTCGTAATATTTTCGATTCAGTTCAATGTTATGCGTAGAAAGTAAATATCTCCCACCTGTCGTCTTTAACCGGTCGTTAAATATCGCTCGATGCCGAAACGGCTTATGAAATATATGTAACGATATGCGCTCAACAAGCTCCTGCAACTCGCGCTCATCCATTTTAATTCCGTCCTTTCACCATTGGGCTCTTTTACTCATAACATAATAAAAAAACAATTTGAAGGTGATCATCATGCCGATGTGGCTAAGAAACCAAATGCGCCGTGCATATTATGAAAAAAATCGCGCTCAAATTAAACTTCTCAATCAATGTTGGTTTTTTTACCGGAAAACACACTGCTCATGACAGTGTGTTTTCCGATGTTGGTGGAATCATCGTTAAAGCGATGCGCTCTTTTTGTAAATCGACCGAATCAACCCATACTTTCACAATATCACCTACTGACACAACATCAAGTGGATGTTTCACATATCGATTGCTCAGTTTCGAAATATGAACAAGTCCATCTTGCTTTACACCAATATCTACGAATACGCCGAAATCAACAACGTTTCGTACCGTTCCCTCTAATTCCATACCTTTTTTCAAGTCCTCCATCTTCAACACATGTTGCTTTAAAATAGGCTTTGGCAAATCATCGCGCGGATCGCGCTCTGGACGCTTAAGCGCATCGATAATATCTTGAAGCGTCAATACCCCTATGTTCAGTTCTTGTGCTGTTTCTTCTATATTTATTCCTTCAAGTGCAACTCGCAATTGCTCACTTCCGATCGCTTCTGTCGAAAAACCGAGGCGCCGTAACAATTGATACACTTCTTCATAACGTTCTGGGTGGATTGGTGTGCGGTCTAACGGCTCATCTCCATCTATGATGCGCAAAAAACCAATGCATTGTTCGTACGTTTTCGCTCCAAGGCGTGGAATATGTTTTAATTGCTCACGATTTGTAAATTTCCCGTGTTCTTCACGATATTTTACAATATTTTCGGCTACTGTCTTCGTTAAACCAGATACATATTGCAACAACGTTGGAGAAGCTGTATTAACGTTTACACCGACTTGGTTGACAACCGTTTCTACGACAAACTGCAACGATTGCTCAAGCTTTTTTTGCGACACGTCATGCTGATATTGTCCAACCCCTACAGACTTCGGATCAATTTTTACTAATTCAGCAAGCGGGTCTTGAACACGTCGAGCAATCGATACAGCGCTTCGCTCCTCAACTTGTAGATGTGGAAACTCTTTCCGCGCTAAATCTGACGCAGAATATACACTTGCCCCTGCTTCATTGACAATTAAATAAAACACGTTTCCTTCCCACTCAGAAATTGTATCGGCTACAAACTGCTCTGTCTCTCGCGATGCCGTTCCGTTGCCAACGGCAATTAACTCCACTTGATACGTATGAAGTAATTGCTTTAATTTTTCTTTCGCTTTCTCCACCTCATTTTTCGGTGGATGCGGATAAATGACATCAATATGAAGTACTTTTCCGGTTTCATCGACAACAGCTAACTTACATCCTGTACGATATGCTGGGTCGATCCCTAAAACGACCTTCCCTTTTAACGGTGGTTGTAACAGCAAGTTGCGTAAGTTTTCAGCGAAAATGTGGATCGCTCGTTCTTCCGCATGTCCTGTCAACTCATTTCGTACTTCTCGCTCAATAGACGGGGCGATTAAACGTTTATATGCATCTTCAATCGCCTCAGCAACAATGTCGGCCGCCGATGAGCGCTCATTTCGTATAACTTGTTTACGAATGTATGTAATAATTCGTTCAGCATCTACATCAATTGCAATGCGTAAAACTTCTTCTTTTTCGCCGCGGTTCATCGCTAAAACACGGTGGGCGGGCGCTTTAGCGATCGGTTCACGATGATCGTAATACATTTCAAATACACGCTTTTCGTCTTTTTCTACTTCTTTTCCAACAGAAACGATCATTCCTGTTTGCCACGTTTGCTGACGAATCCATTGACGAAGCGTTGCGTCATCGGACACTTTTTCAGCAATAATATCTTTGGCACCTTGGATCACTTCTTCGATCGTATGTACTTCTTTTTGCTCATCAATAAACAATTGTGCTCGTTCTGTAATCGACTCATTCGGAAACGTTAATAACCATTCTGCAAAAGGTTCCAGCCCTTTTTCTTTTGCAATTGTCGCTTTTGTTCGTCGCTTTTGTTTATATGGACGATATAAGTCTTCTACTTCTTGCAGTTTCGTTGCTTTTGTAATCGCTTCTTTCAGTTCGTCCGTTAATTTTCCTTGCTCATCGATTAAGCGAATCACTTCTTCTTTTCGTTTCGTTAAGTTTTGTAAATAATTCCATTCATCTAAAATGGTACGAATTTGCACTTCATCAAGCGCACCAGTCATTTCTTTTCGGTAACGAGCAATAAACGGAATCGTATTTCCTTCCTCATAAAGCTGAATAACATGTTGGACGTGTACAAATGGAATATGTAATTTCACAGCCAACTGCTTTAGTAGTTCCAAACAAAATTCCTCCTCTAAACAAAAATAGCTACACAATGTAGCTATTTTTCGACATATTAAAAATCAATAAGACCAAGACTAATTTGCAACGCTTCATCTACTTTATCCATCATCTCGTCATCTAGATGGGTAATCTTATCTGTCAGACGCTGTTTATCGATCGTCCGAATTTGTTCAAGCAAAATGACAGAGTCCCGTTCAAATCCGTAGCGCTTTGCGTCGATTTCAACATGTGTGGGCAACTTCGCTTTTTGAATTTGCGCAGTAATGGCAGCAACAATGACGGTTGGACTGAAACGGTTCCCAATGTCATTTTGAATAACAAGCACAGGGCGCACGCCCCCTTGCTCAGATCCAACTACTGGAGAAAGATCGGCAAAATACACGTCACCACGTTTGACAATCAAAAGATTACCCCCCGCTAACTAAGCGTTCAACGGTGTGGTCAGCTTCATATTCCGCAAGAAAAGCCTCCGATGCAAGCGACAAATTAATTTTCGCCATCTCCATATACCCACGTCTCATCGCTTCTCGAATTTGACGTTTTTTCCGTTCGCGGATGTACATTTTCATCGCTTGATAAATGAGCTCATTTCGGCTGCCGTTTTCTTGCTTCACAATTCCATCTAATTCGCTCACTAACGCCTGCGGTAACCGAATAACAATTTCTGTTGTTGCGCTGGATTCAGACACAAACACACACCTCCAACTAAACTACACCACATAGTTGCTCCCAATTTACATCATACCATTTCATCATCGCGATGCAAAGTCATTTCCAGCATCATTTGTCCAAATTTTGTAGAAATTTTTCGAAAACAATCGTTCTCATTCCACCCATCTACTATAATACCGCATTTCTCACTTCAATTATACTCTTATTTTTTAAAAAAATACGGGGAACACGATAACTAATTGTACAAGGGATTTCATAATTAATTGTGTTCAAATGGGCCGCAACATCATCAACGGAAATGCGCTCACCTTGCTGTTCACCGATGAGCGTCACTTTTGTACCAATGGGAAGTTCATACGGCAAACGAACCATCATTTGATCCATACAAACACGTCCAACAATTGGGACACGCTTCCCATCAACAAGAACAGAAAAATGTTGCATACGACGTAACCAACCGTCTGCGTAACCGATTGGAACAGTACCAATCCACTCATCTGCTTTTGCCTCATATGTCGCTCCGTAACTTATTTTTTCTCCCGCTTTCACCTTTTTCACATGCGTTAAACGACTATGGAGCGAGAACGCTTCTTTTAACGGATAAGGCAACAATGGTTTCATTTCTTGCGACGGTGCCAACCCATACATCGAGATGCCTAAGCGTACCGCATTAAATACTCGATCAGGATAACGCAGTCCCGCAGCGCTATTGGCGCAATGAATGAGCGGAGGTTTCACAGGAAACCACTCTAGCATGTGCATAAATGTATCGTATTGAAACGAAAAATAATCAACATTTTGTTCATCGGCTGTTGCAAAGTGCGTATATACTCCTTCAATGACAAACGAGTCTTTTTGTTCAACTACGTTTACAATTTGTTGCACTTCTTCTTTCGTTTTAGCTCCTAACCGCCCCATCCCTGTATCCAATTTGATATGAACGTTCAACGGTTGCTCATACGGTCCATACATGAATGCTTGCTTAAACCACTCGGCTCGAAAAACAGTTAATGCAATGTTTTGACTGGCAGCTAACGGTGCATATTGAGGGTTTGTCGCTCCAAGTACAAGAATCGGGACGTCTGAAGAAATTCCTTTTTTTCTCAGTGCTAGCGCCTCATCTAAAAAAGCGACTGCTAATCTCGTTGCCCCTGCTTCCAGCGCAGTTTTCGCTACTTGGATATCCCCATGCCCGTAAGCGTTTGCCTTTACCACAGCAATCACATCGACATGTGGACCGACATGCTGTTTCATCGATTGCACATTATAAAAAATCGCATCTAAATCAATTTCTGCCCATGTATCGCGATAAAATGCTTGATCCATCCTTTCAAACCCCTTCAAAAATGTGTTCACGTTTGATTATTTCTTTTCCCCTTGCGTCATGTCAACAAAAAAATAAAGACCCGCCACGCGAGTCTTACTTCATCATCTTTCCTTGTACGGAACGAGCAATCGCAACCATTTCATCTCTCGTTAAGTCTTGGGAAGCGAGAATAAAATCAACTCCTTTATACGTCCACGTCAACGTTCCGTTTGTCATTGCTCCAATCGCAAATCCTAAATCAATTGGCTCGCCTTTAACGGTTGTCGATACGTTCGCTGTTGGTACAGCATGCGCTTTTTCTTGCACAAGCGTAAACGACTTTTCTCCGGCAAATGTCATGACGATTCGCTTGCCGTTCGCTGTTGTAAATTCTTTTTCCTCAACAAGCTTCACCCCATCGAGCTCATACGTCGGATACATGACGGGCACCGCTTGTTGATTCGCTTCTGTCGTCGCTTCTTGCTCATTTTCTAACTTCGCTCTCGTCATGTTTTTACTGACATCAAAAGCATTATCATCAAATGCGGCGTTCCATTCTACTTTTGAAAACTCAACAGTCAACATCGGTTGCGAGTCGATATCCATCACTGTCACTTTGACTGGCGTTAAATCTTTTTTGTTTAATGTAATCTCTTGTTTTGGCAACATTTTTTTGTTTTCGTAATTTGTCTTCGTTTGGAACACGTAATGGTTTTTTGTCGCTTTAAAATCTGCTTTCGAATCAGCTAAAATGTCTTTTACGAGCGATTCATACAAGTATACTTGACTTGTGTTTTGCGGCCAGTCGCTTTGAAAGCGAAAACTTTTATTTAACGCAGGCGTTAATACAAATACTCCTTCATCGTTACGCAAAATCATTTGATGTTGGTCACGCTGGGCATTTTTTAAGTTCACTCGGTAGTAATTTGGCGACTTGTGCCAAATTTCAATTTCATACACTTGTGGCTCTGTTCCTGTTTGAAGCGTCATTTTTGCTTCTGCTTTGTACCCAGACATCGTTTGCACTTTTTCATCGAGCGCTTTTAATACATCTTGTTGCGACTTTTCTCCGCAAGCAGCCAAACTGCCTACAATGAAAAGAAGCAGGCACCAAAAAAGCAATGTTCGTCTCATTTTTTCAACCCCTTTACCTCATTTGGACTTCCTTCATAAGCCATCATATGAGGTCAAGCGGGAGAATATGCAGACTAGCTTGACAAGCGTTCAATGATTACTTGAGCAACAGCATAATGTTCGCTATGTGAAATGGAGACGTGCACACGTTCATTCAATGTCGGGGAAACGATATATGGTTTACCGTTTTCATCATTTTGAATTTCAATATCGTGAAATGAAACATGTGTGCCAATCCCTGTCCCCACCGCTTTCGCATACGCTTCTTTTACCGCAAAGCGCCCAGCCATAAACTCAACTTTTCGTTTTGGCGATAATTGTTGAAAACGAATGCGCTCATTATGTGTTAAAATGCGGTCAATAAATTTCGGTTGTTGTTCGATCAACTGAGCAATACGACTTAATTCCACAATGTCAATCCCAATACCAACAATCATCCATATCCCTCCAATAAAGAAAAAGAAGCTATCTATGAAGACAGCTCCTATCGTTTCGCACGCGTTTTTGCTCCACGGCCACGCGTTTCATTGCGGCGTTGACGCGTCTGCACTTGTCGCTTTTTCTCTTTTTTCATCACCGGTGGCTCTTCTGTCAACTGCACTGGCGTCATATCAGGCTCTTTCGTTAACATTTTAATACATGCGGCAACAAGTGAAACGGAGTCGTGCTCTTCTAACAATTCTTCTGCTGCACGTTTGTAAAATGATAAGTTGTTATGCTCAATTGTCGTAAGCAGTTTTTCGATCGCTGCTCGTTGTTGACCTTCAAGCGCCTCATCTAACGTTGGCGGTTTCATGCGCTCCATTTTCCGCTTCGTCGTCTTCTCGATATGATGTAACTGTCCGATTTCACGAGGTGTAACAAACGTAATCGCCATTCCCATTTTACCTGCACGTCCTGTTCGACCGATTCGGTGAACATAGCTTTCTGGGTCTTGTGGAATATCGAAATTATATACATGCGTCACACCAGAAATATCTAAACCGCGTGCAGCGACATCCGTTGCAACTAAAATATCAATCGAACCTTCTTTAAACTTGCGCAGCACGGATAAACGCTTCGCCTGGCTTAAATCACCGTGAATCCCTTCAGCCGTATAGCCGCGCAAATTGAGCGCTTCTGCTAGCTCATCAACACGGCGCTTCGTTCTCCCGAAAACGATCGCTAACTCAGGCGATTGAATATCTAATAAACGCGTTAACGTGTCAAACTTTTTCTTTTCTTGAATTTCAATATAATATTGTTCAATGTTTGGAACGGTCATCTCTTTTGCTTTGACACGAACGAGCTCCGGATTGACCATAAAACGTTCGGCGATGCGGCGGATCGGCTCTGGCATCGTCGCTGAAAAAAGAAGCGTCTGACGCTCTGTCGGCACGTGGCTTAAAATCGCCTCAATGTCTTCAACAAACCCCATGTTCAACATTTCATCCGCTTCGTCTAACACAACCGTATGCACGTTTTGTAAACGGAGCGTACGACGCTGAATATGATCAAGAATGCGCCCTGGTGTACCGACAATAATGTGCGGGTGTTTTTTTAACGCCCGAATTTGTCGCTCAATGTCTTGCCCACCGTAAATCGGCAGAACACGCACACGCTTTGTTGAACCAATTTTATATAGCTCTTCGGACACTTGAATGGCTAATTCTCTCGTCGGTGCAACAACGATCGCTTGCACGGCATCATTGTGCATATCAATTTTCTCAACAAGCGGAATGCCGAATGCTGCCGTTTTTCCTGTTCCTGTTTGCGCTTGGCCAATGACGTCACGATTTTGTAGACTAAGCGGAATCGTAGCCGCCTGAATCGGTGTTGCCTCTTCAAATCCCATTTTACTAACTGCTTTCATTACTTCTGGACTCAATCCAAATTCTTTAAATGTAACCAATGTTTTCATACTCCTTCTTCAAATAACTTACGAAAAAAGGCATTCCCGTATAGACGGAAGTGCCTTGTTGAAATTCATTCCGTAAATAGCTCTTGTTCATCATACCATTTTATGCATATGTTTTCAACAAATTGAACGTTTCTTTTTACTCATTTAACAAAGAAATGATTTCCTCTAACTTCATGCCGCGAGATGCTTTTAATAAAATAACATCGCCTGCTCCCATCATCGCTTGTACATCTGCGGCTAATTTCGCCTTATCTGTATACGAGCGAACATGTCCTTCGCTAAACCGTTTGCTTGCCCGCTCAGCGATCACTTTCGCACGCTCTCCGTACGTTAATACGTAATCTATTTTTTGTGGGTCGATCATTTCGCCAATTTGTTCGTGAAAAGCGATTTCTTGCTCACCTAATTCAAGCATATCGCCGACAATCGCTATTTTTTTACGATATCCTGTCAATTGTCCGAGCAACTGAAGGGCAGCTCGCATCGACGTCGGGCTCGCGTTATATGCATCGTTAATGATCGTCACTCCGTCATGACGTTTGATAACTTCTGTGCGCATTTTTGTAACAGATAAACGCGAAAATCCTTTTTTCATATCGGACACATCAATAGAAGCGAAACGAGCGACTGCCATGGCCGCAAGGGCGTTCATCACATGGTGACGGCCAAGGAGCGGCATATGAAACGTTTCATTTGGCCAACAATTTACCTCAAACACCGTTCCATCCGCTTGAACATGAATATCAAGCGGATAATAATCGTTTGTCGTCCCCATCCCAAACGTTTGAACATGCGAAAGATTAGCGTTTTCCACACGCGTTTGCAACAACGGTTCATCCCCGTGATAAATAAACAGTCCGTCACGCTTTAGGCCTTTTACGATTTCAAACTTCGCTGTTGCAATTCCTTCACGCGAACCGAGCTCTTGTAAATGTGATTCACCAATATTTGTAATGATCGCAACATCTGGTTCAGCAAGGGTAGAAAGCAGTTCAATTTCTCCAAAGCCGCTCATGCCCATTTCAACGACTGCATATTCTGTTTCTTCTTTGAGGCGGAGAAGCGTTAGCGGCACACCGATATGATTATTTAAATTCCCTTCTGTTTTTTGCACACGATATACTGTCCCAAGCAATGAGGCAATCATATCTTTTGTCGTCGTCTTTCCATTGCTCCCTGTCACCCCGATGACGCGCGCACGAAGTTGTTTTCGATACGCATGGGCTAGCTGTTGCAATGCAACGAGCGAATCATCAACAAAAATGAGCGGCACATCTTTCGGTGCATTTGGCTCATGTTTGCTCCATAATGCAGCTGTTGCCCCTTTTTCAAACGCCTGCATGACGAATTGATGGCCGTTAAATGTCGCTCCTTTTAGCGGAACGTATAAATTTCCTTGCTCAATTGTGCGCGTATCTGTCGACACACCGTGAATGACAACGGCAGAAAAACGCTCATCAATCGTACTGCCTGGAATCATTGTTTGAATGTCAGCTAATGAACGTGTAATCATATTATCACCTTAAAACACATACGTAATGTTTTGCTTTTCTTCATATCGCTTAATCGCTAGTTGAATGAGACGTTCAATTAACTCCTCATACGATACGCCCGTATGTTTCCATAAAAGCGGGAACATGCTGAATGGCGTAAAGCCCGGCATCGTATTGACTTCGTTAATATACGCCTCCCCATCTGCCGTCAAGAAAAAGTCGGCGCGGACTAATCCAGCTAAATCGAGCACTTTAAAAGCGGTAAGTGCCATTTGTTTTATCGTTTCGTATTCTTTGTCTGTAATGTTTGCTGGGATGACTAATTCTGTATTTCCATCGACATATTTTGCTTCGTAATCGTAAAATTCTTTTTTCGGCACAATTTCCCCAACAACAGAGCAAATTGGCTCATCGTTTCCGATCACCCCAATTTCTACTTCACGGCCAACAATCGCTTCTTCGACGATGACTTTTCGATCGTAACGAAACGCCTCTTGGAATGCCACTTGTAGCTGCTCACGGTTTTTACATTTACTTATTCCTACGCTCGAACCAGCATTGGCTGGTTTGACAAAACACGGATAGCCAAGCTCACGTTCTACTGTTTCATATACGGTCTCTTTATATTTTTCCCATTCTTTTTTCAAGAAAAAGACGTAACGCGCCTGTTTTAATCCCGCTTGCGCGAACAGTTGCTTCATAACAACTTTATCCATACCGACAGCTGATGCTAGCACACCGTTCCCAACATACGGTACGTTTAATAATTCTAACATTCCTTGCACCGTTCCATCTTCTCCGTTCGGCCCGTGTAAAAGAGGAAAAATGACATCAATGCGCTCCTCATTTTTTTTCGAACGATTCGCAATAGACGCAAGTGCTGGCAAACCTTGCTGAAACGCAAGCTGCTTCACATCTTGCACTTCCCCTTCAATCGCTTCCCCACGCAACCATTCTCCATCGGTTGTAATATAAATGGGTACGACACGAAACTTTTCTTTATTTATCGCATTGATAACCGAACGCGCCGTTTGCAATGATACTTTATGTTCAGGCGATTTGCCGCCATATAATACACCTAACGTCATTTTCATGTTCGTTCCTCCTCGACTGTACATTCACTTCATTTATTGTAGCACAACTACTTTTTTATTTATATGGTGAAACGAGCCTAGATGGTGACAATGCATATCATTTCCCTGTTTGGAAACGATAAAAATACAACAAGGGAAAAGGTGTGTGTTTATGAATACGATACAAATGTTATTCGTTTTAATGTTATCGATCGGTCTTATGAATCATGTCATCATCATTCCTGTTTTACTTGAAATTGCTGGACGAGATGCGTGGATCTCGACCATTATCGGGCTTATATTGCTTGTCATGTTTCTTCCTCTCATTTATTTCCCTATGAAACAATCACAACAAACGCACATCTTTCAATGGCTAAAAGAAAATATCGGTGCTCCAATAGCCTATTTTATCGCTTCTGTCACATGTTTATATTTACTCATCATTAGCATTGTGGCATTAAAAGATACGACAACGTTTACAACGACATCATATTTAACGGGGACACCGAACTGGGCGATAGTTGTTACACTTTGTATCATCTGCTTTTATAATGCTTCCATCGGCTTGCCATCGATCGCTAAAACGTCAGGTATTATTTTACCTTTCGTCGTATTGTTCGGCATATTTGTCGCTTTAGCGACGATCCCACATAAAAATTATGAGCTGTTAAAGCCGATGCTCGAAAATGGTTGGATGCCCGTTTGGAAGGGAGTGATGTACGTCGCTACCGGATATGGTGAAATCGTTCTTTTACTATTTATGCAGCAACAAATGAAAACGAACATTTCTTTTATGAAGCTCGTTTTATTCGGGCTTGTCGCTGCCAGTTTATCGATCGGCCCAACAATTGGAGCCATTACAGAGTTTGGACCAGCAGAAGCTAGTCATTTACGCTACCCTGCCTTTGAGCAATGGCGAATGGTGAACTTAGGGACGTATTTAGAGCATTTTGATTTTTTATCGGTGTATCAATGGATAGCAGGGGCGTTTATTCGCATTTCGCTTGCGACAGCGCTCATTCCAGAGCTATTTGACATAACAAATAAAGCATCGCGGCGATGGATTTTAATATTTGTATACGTCGTCATTTTCTTCGCGGCGATGACACCGATGAGTGATTATACGTTTTTTCATATGTTAAAAAATGGATACTGCCGATTTCATTTTTCTTCATTTGTTTTCTTTCAACGTCATTGTTTGTCCTCGCGTTAGCGATACGTATAAAAGAAAGGAGAGCGTCCGCATGACTGCTGAAATCATTGTCGATGAGCGAACGTTAAAAGAACATTTTGCACAATGTAAAGATGTTGTCATTATGCCAGCAACCATTTATTCAGAAGAACGAAAGCCACTCTCGCTTATTTTCATTTATTGTGAAGAATTGTGTGACACCATGTTGCTAAAGCAATTTATTTTCCCGACAATTACACGCATGGGACAACGGTATCCGCTATATTCAGTGACGGACATTGAGAAATATAAACAAATGCCGCTTCATTTAGTCGGAAAATCGGTCTCTGCCCAACAACTTGATTTTATCGTTTTTAATGGGGACTTAGTCATTTACTTTGTGGAAGCGGAAGCGATGTATTCCATTTCGCTGGCGAATCCACCGAACCGCAGTCCAGAAGAACCGAACACCGAAGTATCCATTCGCGGACCGAAAGATGGCTTTATTGAAGAAGTGGCAAAAAACGTCGCGCTCATACGAAAACGGTTGAAAACGAGCAGCTTGCACGTTGAACAAGTATTAATCGGCAAACGAAGCCGAACGAAAGTTGATATTTTATATATTAAAGACATTATTAATCAAGAAACGGTTGTTGAATTAAAGCGTCGCTTAAGCACAATTAACATTGACGCCTTAACAGGAACAAACCAATTAGAAGAATTGTTAAGCGAAAAATATTTTTCTTTATTTCCCGTTTTCGCTTACTCTGGACGCCCGGATTTTGTCGTTAACGCACTATTGAGCGGACGATTCGCTGTCTTTGTTGATGGCTCACCAACTGCCTTAATTGGGCCGGCAAATTTAACTTTTCTATTAAATACATCTGAAGACAATAGCACATCGTTTGTGTTCGTGACATTTCAACGCCTTATTCGACTCATTGGGGTTAGCGTCGCTGTGTTTCTACCGGGTCTTTGGGTAGCCATTGTAACATACCATCAAGATCAACTACCGTTTACGTTATTAGCTACGATCGTTCTCGCTAGGCAAGGGGTTCCGCTCCCTGCTCCTTTAGAAGCGTTTATTATGATCAGTCTATTTGAAATTTTTAAAGAAGCAGGCATGCGGCTTCCGATTGCGATTGGACAAACGTTATCGGTCGTCGGTGGTCTTATTATCGGTCAGGCCGCCATTAACGCTGGACTGGCAGCGCCCGGAACACTTGTTGTCATGGCCACATCTGTTATCGCAACATTTACACTTGTGAATCAATCGCTTGCTGGGACGGTGTCCATTTTACGTTTTATCGTCCTTGCCGCTTCTTCTATGCTCGGTCTTTTCGGTTTTATTGCATCGATGTTTTTTCTTTTAGTTTATACAGCTAATTTAACGTCGTTCGGTGTCCCTTATTTAGCTCCTCTTTCCCCAGTAACAGGAGATATATGGAAAGTAGTTATTACAAGTGGATGGAAGAAGTTTAAAATGCGCCCGAAAATGTTAAAAACGAATGATAATACACCGGGTGACGAATCATGACTCGCGCGCTTATTTGTTGTTTTTTTTGTTTCCTTTTAACCGGCTGCTGGGGGATGAAAGAAATTGATCATCTTGCTTATATTCATGCGATCGGCGTGGACTACGAAGACGGACAAGTGATCGCCTACGCCCAACTTATTAGTTTTACAGGGCTTGCGAAAGTCGAAGCGGGCGGCGGAAGACAAAAATCAACCGTTACGATTGGAAAAGCAAAGGGGGAAACGTTTAACGTTGCGACAGATCGTCTATATTATGCGATTCAACAACGTGTATCATGGGGACATGTGAAAGGAATCGTTTTTACAGAACGGGCGCTCAAAAAAGGGCTTGTGCGCGATGTCATTGATGTACTTGATCGTTACAACGAAATTCGTCATACGATCTGGGCATTTACAACTAAGGAATCGATTGAACATATTTTTGAAACAACACCATTTCTAGATTATTCACCATATTTTTCTTTGCTCGCTAATCCGACAGACATTTACGAACAAAGTTCTTTTATTCAACCGAAACGCTTGAACGAATTGATTGCCGCTTCCAACGAAAAAGCGGTTGTTTTTCCGCTTCCTTCCCTTGCAATTGAAAAGAAAAATTGGAAAGAAAATAAAAAGGCAAAACCGATGTTAAAAATGGATGGCGTCTGTTTCTTGCATCGTTACAATAAACAAGCATGTATCCCACGCCATAAACTTGACGGGTTGCGCTGGGTAACAAAAGGCACAGGACGAACGCCCATTTATATTCAACCAAACGGCAACATGATTGGTACGCTCGTCGTGCGCGCACCGAAAGCAAGCATATCATACAAAATAAAAGACGGTCACCCTGTATTTACCGTTGATATACAAGCAACGGGGAGCATCATTGAACTTCGTGAACAAATGTCTGAGAAACAAATGATTGAGTACGCAACAAAAACAGTCGAGAAAGAAATAAAAAGCTTATTCCAACTCGGCGTAAAAGAAGGTGTCGATACACTTCAATTATCAAACGCATTGTACCGTCAAAACGTCAATGACTGGCGCAAATATACGACAAACGGATTCGTTTCGCTCACAAATGATACACTAGAAAAAATCAATGTCAAATTAAGCATTGACACATACGGAAAATCAAAAAAATAAAAGCGATGAGCAAATTTCATCGCTTTTTCATTGCATATATATTCGCTTCAATCCATTCAGCGAGCGCTTCTTGCGCTGTTTTTTCACGTCCGAACCAATAGCTCTCGATCCGCTCTTCTAATTCATTCATTTCCTCATCATTCGTTAATACGCGCATCAATTGTTGGTCGTAAGGCTCATTGTCCCGAAGAAGATAAATAAGTCCTTTTTTTCTTAAATAATGCAAATTTATTTGTTCTTGTCCTGGCAAATACGAAAGTGTAAAAGCAGGCAGTTTTTTTGCGAGCACTTCACTCATCGTGACACCACCCGGCTTTGTCACAACCGCATCCACTTCATCGTACAATTCGTTCATTTTTGCTCGATCCGAGATATATCGGAACGGACGGATACGCGGGTCGTTCCAACTTTTTAATTCTTCATATAAATTTTCATTTTTACCGCATAAAACAGAATATGTCAGCTGTGAATGGTTAGCGTTTTTTAAAAATTGTTTCATCTTCCCTAGTCCTTGATTGCCGCCAGCCACTAAAATATGTTTATTCATCCGTCGCTTTATTTTTTGCGCAGGTACGATATGTTCATGAATCGGAATGCCTGTCACAATGACGCGATGACGCTCGATACGAAACCTCGTACATAGCGACCGTTTCGCCTCCTCATGCGGAACAAAGTGGTAATCAATCGCTGTTTTTCCCCAAATGCCATTTAAAAAAAAGTCTGTATATACGTTTATAACAGGCGCTGTTACAGCGCCTTTTTGTTTCAATCGCTGCAACACGTGCGAAGGAAACGAATGCGTACATATGACGAGATCTGGTTTTTTCTCTTGAAGAAGACGTTTCATCTTCTTTTCAAAATAAAGCAACCACGGTTCCATCGCTGGTTGTTCAAATTTTTTCATCCATCGTTGGTACATCCATTCATATGAGTGCGGTGATAGCGAAATCCAGCGAAGATAAAAGTCCGCTACTCGCCTTTCCATTTGTTCGTTACAATAACTTAAGAAATCAAGTTTTTCGCAAGAAACGTTAGGAAACCGATGTTGCAATGAATATATGAGCGCATCGGCCACTTGATGATGGCCAGATGACATTTGAAACAAAGGTAGTACGAGAATGTTCATCATTATGCGAACTCCCTTTAATTTGTTTTTCTTCTTTTCACATATAGCCCAATGAAAAATAAACTAAAAAATACAATCGTTATCCACGGTAATAAGTAAAGAGGAATATGTATACGCTCCCCAAGAAACTTCCCGACAAATATAAATAAACTAATCCAAAACGCAGATCCAATAAACGACAAAAAAAGAAACGGGAGAAATGGAACGCGAACAACCCCAGCCATGTATGGAGATAACTGACGAACACCTGGAATAAAATAACCAAATGTAATAATCCAAGGAGCTCGTTTTCGAAAGTGACGATAAACATACCGATAACGCCGACGATGAAAACCAATATAATGCCCATATTTAAATAACAGCGCTGAACCAAACGTATAGCCAGCCATATAGGCAACAACCATCCCAACTGTCGCCCCGGAAATCGCGAAAAATAAGCTTTTAAATAAATGCAATTGATCGTGTGAAATAAATATGCCCACGAAAAACAGAAGTGACTCTTCGGGTGCGGGAATACCGACAATACCGAAAAATAACGAGAGAAATAATACAATATAACCGTGGGATTGAATATACATTAAAATGTTGTTCGCTTCCATTTCCTCATTCCCCTTTATTGCTCGTTCACTTTTACCCATTGAACAGAACAATGTTGCAATAATTGTTCTAATGCTCGTAACATGTTCGCTGGCGCATGTTCGTCAGCCCCAATGGTCGAACCGCTATCATGCAATACGATGATTGACCCATCTGTTATACTGCTCATTAACCGCTCATAAAGGCGATCCACACCTAATGAAGTTCTCCAATCACCAAGAATATATGTCCACATGACGATTTTATACTTTTTTTGCATCAACACCGTCCATATGTTTAAATGTCCCCATGGCGGACGATAGTATACCGGACGAACGCCTGTCATGTGCTCAATGGCACGTGCTGATCGTTCAAGCTCCCATTCCGTAACAAGCGGCGGAAGAAACCAGTTGCTCGTATGGTAATAATGGTGCAAACCGATCGTATGCCCTTCCTCATGCATTCTTTTAATAAGATGTGGGTATTTTTTCGCCTTCCAGCCGACAACGAAAAACGTTGCTTTTACATTGTATTTTTTTAATAAATCAAGCAACTGGGGCGTGTAAAGCGGATCTGGACCATCATCAAACGTTAATGCTACGCCTTTTTTCACTCTCTTTTGTACACGAAATGAGGAAATACGGACAATCCACGTTGGGAATATGCTATAAATGAAAAATAGTGCGATAAGCCATATGTAAATCAAACGTCAAATCCCCTTTCTCGATTATACAAAAAGATACAGGAAGTATGGAACAAAGAGCGTTTTTTAAAAAAACAAATTCATCTTTCTTTTCATCGACAACATGTGCAAATTGTTGTCGATTTCCGGGGAAATTTCCCGAAAAAAAGGCGATGTTACAACACATCGCCTCCATTGTACCATATGTCTTGACAACTACACAGGGTAAACCCCATGTTTTCGTTCAGAAAATACCACATATTTCGACATATATGCATCTAATCGCCGAATGAGTTCAGAACGTAACTCATTTGGCGCAATAATGCCATCGACAACCATTTCGGAAGCAAGTCGGTAAATATCGATGTCTTTCCGATATTCTTCACGTTTTTGCTCAATAAAAGCGGCTCGCTCTTCTTCTGGCAGTTCAGCAATTTTATTCGCATATACCGCGTTTACCGCTGCTTCTGGTCCCATGACAGCAATTTGTGCATGCGGGAAAGCTAAGCAGCAATCCGGTTCAAAAGCTGGTCCTGCCATAGCGTATAATCCTGCTCCGTATGCTTTTCGTACAATGATTGAAATTTTCGGCACAGTTGCTTCTGACATCGCTGAAATCATTTTTGCACCATGACGAATGATCCCTGCTCGTTCCACTTTCGTTCCGATCATAAAGCCAGGGATGTCTGCTAAAAAGATGAGCGGAATATGGAATGCATCGCACAGTGTAATAAATTTCGCGGCTTTATCGGCTGAGTCGTGGAACAACACGCCGCCCTTCATGCGCGGTTGATTAGCGATAATCCCAACCGGTTGGCCGTTAATGCGTGCAAGACCTGTAATGAGTTCAGGTGCAAACAGCTTTTTGATTTCGCAAAACGATCCTTCATCGATCACACGGTCGATTAAATCGTACATATTGAACGGGGCATTTTGATTTTTCGGAATGAGTTCTTCAATCGTTTTGTCAAATGCCTTTGGCTCTCTCGGTTCCGCCATCGGCGGTTTTTCACTAAAATTAGCTGGAAAGTACGACAAATATTTACGCGCAAAGGCGATCGCTTCTTCTTCCGTTTTTACGAGCACATCACCGCAACCCGAAACAGAACAATGCATGCGAGCGCCACCCATCTCCTCAAGTGTCACTTTTTCACCGATAACCATTTCCGCCATGCGCGGTGAACCGAGATACATCGAAGCGTTTCCTTCGACCATAATAACGATATCACAAAACGCAGGGATGTACGCCCCACCTGCAGCTGACGGTCCGAACAATAAGCAAATTTGTGGCACTTTTCCAGACAATTTGACTTGATTGTAAAAAATACGTCCGGCTCCCCGTCGTCCTGGGAACATTTCAATTTGATCCGTGATGCGTGCACCGGCGGAATCAACTAAATATAAAATCGGGCATCGTAGTTTGTCAGCCGTTTCTTGAATGCGAATAATTTTTTCTACTGTTCTTGCCCCCCACGAACCTGCCTTGACGGTCGAATCATTTGCCATAACGCATACCGTTTGTCCGTTAATTTTCCCGACTCCTGTCACGACACCATCTGCCGGCAGTCCGTCCGCTAAACAGTTGGCGAAAAATGCATCTTCAAATTGTAGCCCTTCATCAAATAACAGTTTCAAGCGATCACGCACAAACAATTTCCCTTGCTCAGCGTTTTTTTCGTGATATTTGCGCGCGCCCCCTTGTTCAATTTGTTTTCGTTTTTGTTGTAGCTGTTCAACAAGCGATAATTGTTCGTTTGAAATCATGTCCTTTACTCCCCTTTGTACACCGGTTTTCGTTTTTCTTTGAATGCTCGTAATCCTTCTAATCGGTCGTTTGTATGAATCGTTCGCTCATACGCCATTTGTTCAATGACAAGCCCTGTATGCATATCGACTTGCACCCCATGGTTTATTGCTGCTTTCGCTTGAGCAACGGCAATCGGGGCGTTATTCGAGATCGCTGTCGCGATCGTAAACGCCTCATCTAACAATTGTTCAGCAGAAACGACGCGCTCGACTAAACCAATCCGCTCTGCTTCTTGCGCTGAAACGCGCCTTGCTGTACAAATCATCTCTTTTGCGCGCCCGATCCCAATAAGCCGTGGAAGGCGTTGCGTCCCTCCTGCACCAGGAATGATGCCAAGCGCTGTCTCTGTCAGTCCCATCGTGGCATGCTCAGCAGCGATGCGAATGTCACATGCAAGCGCCAATTCAAGTCCACCGCCAAAAGCTCCACCGTTCAGTGCACAAATAACAGGTTGAGGCAACTGTTCAAACCCATTGATCGTTTCTCGAATGAGCGCAACCGTTTGACGCACTTGTGTTTCATTCATTTTTGCCCGCTCTTTTAAATCTGCCCCTGCACAAAATGTTTTTTGCCCCGCACCTGTGACAATGACTGCCCGCACGTTTCGATTTAACTTCAATTCCGCTTGAATACGCTGCAGTTCGTTTAACATTTTTAATGAAAGAGCGTTCGCTGCATCCGGTCGATTTAACGTGACAACTGCCACCCCTGCATCAATTGTGGAATAAAGAACAGCTTCCATCATCATCTATTCCCCCTTACAACGTTTAGGTGATGACTCATAAGCGGACGGCCAATTTTCTCTTCTATCCATCGTGCTGCTTCTGTTAAAGGTTCCAACTGGACACCGCATTCGATCCCCATTTGTGTAAGCATATATACTAAATCGTCTGTCGCTAAATTCCCAGATGCCCCTGGAGCATACGGACAACCGCCTAACCCACCGAGCGAACTATCAAAAATGGTTATGCCCATTTGCAGCGATGCAAACACGTTTGCAAGCGCCATACCGCGCGTATTATGGAAATGAAGTGCGATCTTCTCAGCTGAAAACCGCTTTAATAGATGTTCCAACGTTCGTTGTACTTGGACGGGATTCGCGACACCGATCGTATCACCGAGCGACAGTTCATCAATCCCAAGCTCAAACAATCGTTCAGAAACAGAGATGACGCGTTCAATGCTGACTTTTCCTTCGTACGGACAGCCGAACACAGTTGATACGTAACCGCGAACCGTTTTGTTTTCTCGCTTCGCTTCGTCAATCACTTCTTTTAACACCGGGTACGTTTCTTCGATTGACTTATTAATATTTTTTCGATTATGCGTTTCGCTTGCCGACATAAATACAGCGACTTCATCCATATTCGCTGCTAGCGCACCTTCTAATCCTTTTTTGTTTGGCACAAGCGCAGCATATGTCACTCCTTCTACTCGCTCAATGCGAGAAGCAACTTCATACGCATCGGCAAGCTGCGGAATCCATTTCGGATGGACAAACGACGTCACTTCAATATATGTCAATCCCGTTTGCGAAAGCTGATTAATCCATGCAATTTTATCCTCCGTTTGAATAAATGTCGGCTCATTTTGTAACCCGTCACGCGGTCCGACTTCTTTTACTGTTACGCGCATACATGCCCCCCTATTCGATTTCGATTAATACGTCCCCTTCGTTTACGAAATCTCCCTCTTGTACACGAATCGCTTTGACTACCCCACTTACTTGTGAAGAGACTGGTATTTCCATTTTCATCGATTCCAAAATGACAACATCTTGTCCTTCTTCAACGACATCACCTACTTGCACAACAATTTTCCATACGTTCCCTGCCATCAACGCCACAACTTCATGCATGTGTTTTCCCTCCTTTTTTGTTCATATACGTATTCACAAAGTTTGTTGTCGTATGCCCTTGTTGAAATGCTTCATGTGTTAATACAGCCATCAACATCGGTATATTCGTTTTAATTCCTTCGATTTTATACTCACGTAATGCTTCAATCATATTTGCGATAGCTGTTTGTCGATCGCTTCCTTTGACAATACATTTGGCAATCATCGGATCGTAAAAAGGGGTAACGACAGAACCGCTTTGTACCGCAATTTCATGGCGTACATGTTCCCCGCTCGGCAGTTGTAAAGATGTAATCGTTCCAGGAGAAGGGAAAAATGTGTTTGGGTCTTCGGCGTAAATACGCACTTCAATCGCATGCCCTTCCCGTTTTACTTCAGCTTGTGAAAAAGAAAGTTTTTCTCCCGCTGCAATGCGTAGTTGTTGTTCGACAATGTCAATGCCCGTAATTTCTTCTGTGACGGGATGTTCTACTTGCAGACGTGTATTCATTTCAAGAAAATAAAAGTTTTTTTGTTCATCCACGAGAAATTCAATCGTCCCTGCGTTCGTATATCCAATATGTTTTGCTGCTTGCACAGCCACCTCTCCCATTTTTTTGCGCGTTTCTTCGTCTAAAAATGGCGATGGCGCTTCTTCGACAACTTTTTGATGTCGACGTTGAATGGAGCACTCTCTTTCCCATAAATACACGCAGTTTCCGTGTTGATCGGCTAACAGTTGAATTTCAATATGGCGCGGATTATCAATATATTTTTCGACATACATCGCCCCATCTCCAAAAAAGGAAGCGGCACGATTTTTGTTTCCTTCAAATGCTTTGCGTAGCTGCTCTTCGTCATAAACAAGTTGCATGCCAATCCCTCCGCCGCCTGCTGATGCTTTCAACATGACCGGATAGCCGATGTTGTTTGCTACATGTGCTGCTTCATCGACATCAGCGAGCGGAAAGGAGATGCCGGGCACAATCGGCACCCCTGCTTCCGCCATCGTTTGTCTTGCTTCAATTTTACTCCCCATTTTCGCGATGACATCCGGTTTTGGGCCGATAAAGACGATCCCTTCCTCTTCGCATCGACGAGCGAATGTTGCATTTTCTGAAAGCAAACCGTAACCAGGGTGAATAGCTTCCGCTTTCGTTTCTTTTGCAATCGAAATGATTTTTTCGATATTTAAGTAGCTCTCATTCACGCGTGCTTTTCCAACCACATGCGTCTCGTCCGCTTGTTTTACATGAAGCGAGTCGGCATCCGCTTCCGAATAGATGGCGACCGTTTGAATGCCAAGCTTTTGGCACGTGCGAATGATGCGTAAAGCAATTTCCCCCCGATTAGCAATAAGTACTTTTGAGAACATGAGACTCCCCCTCAATATTTCATTTTCGAATGGATTATTCATTGCTGTGAATGGTGCAAATATGAAGTGGTCGTATTTGTTAGAAATGTTGCATAGAGGTTACTTATTCGTAGCTTCGTATTGTGCGAGGAATGTAAGTTCATCTAGCATCCTAGTTGACGAGCAATGACTAGCCGCTGAATTTCTGATGTTCCTTCGCCAATTTCCATCAGTTTGATGTCGCGAAGATGACGTTCAACGCCGTATTCTTTCATATATCCGTATCCACCGTGAATTTGAATCGCTTGATTACAAATGTGAAATCCTGTTTCGGAAGCAAATAATTTTGCATACGCTGCTTCTTTTGTAAACGGCTTGCCTTGATCTTTTAACCACGCCGCCTTGTACACCATATTGCGCGCAAGTTCCAATTGCATGGCCATGTCAGCAAGTTTAAACTGGATGGCTTGAAATTTCGCGATCGGTTGCCCGAACTGTTTTCGCTCCTTTGCATACTGAAGCGCTTTCTCGAATGCGGCTTGCGCGATGCCGACAGCTAACGCCGCAATGGAAATGCGTCCTCCATCTAGCGTATATAAAAACTGCTTAAATCCTTTTTTCGGATCGCCTAATATATTTTCTTTTGGCACACGTACATCTTGCAAAACAAGTTCACACGTATTGGATGCACGAACGCCCATCTTGTCATAATGACAATTAATCGAAAACCCTGGCGTATCCGTCGGAACGATGAGCGCAGAAATGATATTTTTTCCTCGTTCATCCTTTCCTGTGATAGCGGTTACAATCACTTGGCGGGCATAACCTGCATTTGTAATCCAACATTTTTCTCCGTTAATGACGTACTCATCGCCATCTAGAATCGCACGCGTTTGCGTTCCGCCCGCATCAGACCCTGCGTTTGGTTCCGTCAATCCGAACGAGCCGAAAGCCTCACCTTTTGCCATCGGTACAAGCCACTCTTTCTTTTGCTCTTCTGTTCCGAAATAGTAAATTGGACTAGCACCGAGCGATACAGCTGCCGCATAACTTAACCCTGTTCCGCCACACGCTCGACCAATTTCTTCAACTGCAATCGCATACGAAATCGTGTCTCCACCAGAACCGCCATATTGTTCAGGGAACGGAATGCCAAACAGTCCAAGCTCGCCCATTTTTTTGAACGTCTCAATTGGAAAAATGGCTTCCTCATCCCATTTCGACGCGTATGGAGCAATTTCCTTTTCCGCAAAATCGCGAACCATCTCTTTAATCATTTGTTGTTCTTTCGTTAATTCAAAATGCATCGCTTTTCTCCTCCTCTATAAAAATGAAAATATATGAAACCAACAAGCCTGTTTTGATAGCAAACCGACTAGTTGGTCTGTACGCTATGCAACATTCGTCATTCATCGCCCACATGCGACAAAAGAAATGACGAAATATCTTCATCTCGCTTCGCCTCTTCTGTCAAAAGCGAATGTAAAATTAAATCGTTAAAGGCTGTGGCGATTTGCTCAATCGACATCGGTCCATCAGGCTTATACCATTTATACATCCAGTTGACCATGCCGATAATCGACAATCCCGCAATTTCAACAGGTACTTCTGCACGAAATTGTTTTGCTTCAATACCTTCACGAAGCACTTGAAAAATAATTTGCTTATACTGCTCACGTTTTGCGTTAATTTTTTCAGCATATTCCGGCTTTAAATATGCTGCCTCTTGATTGAACACTGTAATGTGCGGTTTATATATATGAAAAACTCTGACAAACGACTGGATGATTGCACATAGCCGTTTAGTCGGTGTCTTATATTTTACATATGCTTCTTGCGCTTTATTTAGCACATACGTAATAAACACATCATGAATATGGTAAAGCAATTCATCTTTCGACTTAAAATTATGATAAAATCCCCCTTTTGACGCTCCACATTCAGCAACAATTCGATCAACCGTTACTCCATGATATCCATACTTTTCGAACAACGTGAGCGCCGTTTCAATAATGCGGTCTTTTAATTGCTTTTCAACCATGCGTACAAACTCCTTTTTGTTGTATTTTAACACAATTTTCAGAAAAGTTAAATGATTTTCTCGTTCTAGCAAGTAGTATTTTATTAAGAAAAAAGGTTCATCACCGAAAGATGTACTTGCTTTTTAAATTTAAATCTGATAGCAATCTAGTAAAAAGAGTGGTGTGGTAAAAAAAGTAAAATTAATTTTTTCATTTTTATTATCATAATCACCCTTTTTTATCAAGTACAACTTGTGGTGAAGAGCGAGAAAAAAGAAACTATTGAAATGTTTTACATTTTTAAATATAATAATATTCAGAAAATTTTAAAAGGTGGCTGTGATGAATATAAACAAATATATCCATAACCTAGCAACAATTCTTACACCTTATTTCAACGTTTATCGGGATGAAAAGCTCGGCACATTGTCTTTACCTTTTTATGCTCATTATCACCGACGTGATGAGAAATATTTTATGACAAAAAAGTCTAAAATTTGGGCTGTTGAAAATGAGCAATTTATTTTTGTGTGGCAAAAAGAAAATATCGTGACAAAAGAAGACATCACACAATTCTCTCAAGCATTTATCAATCATGTGCCGAACTACATATCCAACCATCAAGATCATATGTCTACCATTTTCATCGGGGCAATTGTCGCACCAAATGCATGTGATGAAGCGATAAAGGAGGTGAAACGATTTCGCAAGCTACAATTTATTCGTTTCGGATTACACGGTTGGCTCGAGTGTTATATTGCGATCATCGCTTTAGACTCAAAACAATTATTTACTCATCGAAAAGCTCGGTCGTTTACACATGTTTTCGAAAAACCATTTGAGGAGGATGTACGTTGAACTTATTAACGTTGTTGCTTGTTTGCGGAGTCATTTTAGTTATTGCCTATTTTACATATGGACGCTTTCTCGAAAG
Organism: Anoxybacillus ayderensis; assembly: GCF_013761015.1. Lineage (NCBI taxonomy): Bacteria > Bacillati > Bacillota > Bacilli > Caryophanales > Anoxybacillaceae > Anoxybacillus > Anoxybacillus ayderensis. The sequence goes on along the minus strand of NZ_JACDUV010000012.1, from coordinate 20,544 downwards.
ACAATTGAAAGTCGATAGCAACCGTAAAACACCAGCGTATGAAATGTATGATGGTATAGATTATGTGCCAGCAAAAAAACCTGTTTTACTTGGACACCATTTCGCTACAATCGCTGGAGGTGGACCAATTGTAGGTCCCATCACTGCTGCTGTGTTCGGTTGGTTTCCTGCCGTTTTATGGATTATGATCGGAGGCATTTTTATTGGCGGTGTTCATGATTATACATCATTGCAAGCTTCGATTCGCCATAAAGCACAATCGATCGGGACGATTATTAAACAATATATGGGAAGTCGCGGACAAGTATTATTTTTAACTTTCTCTATCGCGACACTTATGCTCGTTGTTGGTGTATTTATTATTTTAGTTGCAAATACGTTTGTCGCTGTTCCACAAGCGGCTACAGCGTCTGTTTTATTCCTCGGCATTGCGATTATTTTTGGCTTTTTTGTTAATCAAATGCGAATGAACTTATTTGTAGCCAGCGTGCTAGGGGTTATCGCTATGCTCTTATCTGTATGGGTTGGCATTCAATATCCACTTTCGTTAAGCGCAACAACATGGTCTCTTATTTTACTAGGTTACGCATACGCTGCATCGGTATTACCTGTCTGGATTTTGTTACAACCACGCGATTATTTAAACTCATTTCTTTTATACGGCATGATTGCTGGGGCTGCTGTCGGCATGATTATCGCTGCGCCGACTATTCAGTTTCCAGCGTTTACAGGTTTTTATCACGAAAAACTCGGATTTTTGTTTCCAATTTTGTTCATTACAATCGCTTGCGGTGCTATTTCAGGCTTCCATTCGCTCGTATCATCTGGAACGACCGCAAAACAGCTTGATAATGAGAAAAACGGGAAATTTATCGCCTATGGTGGTATGTTGTTAGAAAGCTTTTTGGCAATCATTTCGGTTGGAACGGTCGCTTATTTAACACAAGCTGACTTTGCGACTCGTATGAGTGAACTTGGTGGACCAATTGGTACATTTTCTGCTGGTGTTGGTTATTTTATGTCCCATGTCGGCATCCCAGAAGCAACAGCAGTTACATTTACCGCACTTACAGCATCCGCTTTCTTATTAACAACATTAGATTCAGCAACACGGTTAATGCGCTACGCCATTCAAGAACTTGGTGAAGAGCGAACAAACGCATTTAAAAATAATCATGTCGCAACAACAGTTGGTCTTATCGGTGCTGGAGCGCTTGCATTATCAGGAACATGGCAGTCCGTCTGGCCGCTTTTCGGGGCAGCGAATCAAATGCTCGGGGCGCTTGCTTTGCTAGCTGTTTCCGCATGGCTCATGAAAATTGGCGCCAAATCGTTTTATGTTGTCATCCCAATGGTGTTTATGCTCGCTGTCACGGTTGCTGCTCTTTGTGTGTTAATGTATCAAAACGTATTAACACAAAATTGGCTATTAGCTGGCTCTGCTTTCATTCTTTTCGTTTTATGCATTTTCTTAGCCATTGAAGGATGGGGAGCGATGACGAAAACAACGAAAAAAGAAGTCGTTTCTTACCACCAATAAATGAAATGAAGCTAGCGCTTTTATTGCGCTAGCTTCGTTTTCATATATGGTCGCAAAGTTGAAAATGGAATAAGAAATTCGCGAATGCCTGCGGCGTATGGGGCTATTTCATAAAGTCCATAATAAACGACAATACCATCTTTCGTCATATAATAAGGTTGATCATTCGGCATCTGTTGCACAACAGCGATGGCGTTGTCAAAATACAAATCGTTTTCTTTTTTTATTTGAGCAATCACTTCGTCTATAATCACTTGTTTGTATCTCGTTCCTTTTTTAAATAAGTCGCTTAGTTGCAACGATTTCCCTGTATGGAAATCGAAATTGTTTGGCACTTTCACTGTCATTCCGTGCGCCCCACCTGTATAGCCATATAACGTAACAGGAATGCTTAAAATGCCACGTTGATTGTACGTCACCTCATAATTACTGACTGCCGCATGTAGCCGATATGGAAATCCTTCCTCTTTACTTATCGCCATATTTTCTCGCGCTTGCTTTTCTACTTCACGCTTTAAATCAAGCGACTCCTTTCGCAATAAACGATTGACTTTGCGTTGGAACGATTGGTTGATCGAACCGGATATGATCGGAATGTTTAAATCGACTTCCATCAGTTCATTTGTATATTTCATTTGCTTCGTTGTCACAGTAAGTGGCTGACTGTACGCCGTCAACATAAATAACGCCAACACCATCATCCATATCGTCCGTTGTTTGAACACGATGTTCACCTCGTTTGTTTTACCGAAAGTTTGCGTTGAAACAAACGAGTTTATACATCATCGCTACCATTTATTTTAACATTTGTTTCACTAACTCTCGATTTCGCTCCTTAAATGCTTCATGGTGAGATGAAACGATCGCATACGGATCGGCAGTTGGCTCAATAAACCGTTTCGCGCTATTTACTGCATTCGCTGCATCTTGGAAAGCTCCCGTAAGTAAATATAACTTCCCATCATACTTCAAAATATCTCCTGCTGCATATAAACCTGGAACAGAACATTCACCTTTTGCGTTCCCTGCAACATAATGATCGTCTGCCATTTGAATTGGCAGCTCGCTATTCATAAGCAATGAAGCATCTCGTTCATACCCATGGCTAATAATGACATCATCTACATCGAGTTCAAACACATCGCCCGTTTCATGATTTGTCAATACCACTCGCTCAATCGTTTCATGATTCGCACTAGCAACTAATTTTGTAATGGACGTATGAAAAAAGCAAGTTGCTGAACTATTCAATAATTGCGTCACTTGCGATTCATGCCCTTTTAACGATTCATTGCGATAAGTCACATATACTTTTTTGGCAATCGGCACGAGCTCATTTGCCCAATCAATTGCTGTATTTCCCCCGCCTGAAATGATCACCGTTTTCCCTTTAAACTGTTTTAACGATTTCACCGTATAATGTAAATTTGTAATTTCAAATTTTTCGGCTCCTTCAATTTGAAGCTTTTGCGGTTTTAATATACCGCTTCCTACTGCAATAATGACCGTTTTCGACACATGTTGTTGTCCGGATGATGTTTGTAAAACAAATATCCCGTCCTCTCTTCGCCGAATCGCTTCAACTTTTTCATTTAATACAACGGTTGGATGAAAGGTCATCGCTTGTTTAACAAGTTGCTCACGTAATTTCTCTCCCGTAATCGGAGCATGTCCCCCAACATCCCAAATCATTTTTTCTGGATACACATGCAATTTCCCACCTAATTGTGGCTGATATTCAATCAGTTTTGTTTTCATTTCTCGAAGTCCACTATAAAACGTCGCATACAGCCCCGCCGGACCGCCTCCAATAATCGTCACATCGTATAGTTGTTCCATCGCTATCACCTTTTAAATTTGATTATCATTCTCATTTAAATATACATCTTTTTTCAACCTTTTACAATGTAAAAAAGACAGGCTTATGCCTGCCTACTTTTTGCCTGTGTAAATGAAAATGGCGTCACGAAGAAACTCCGCCATTCCTGACTGTTTTTGGTCGTAGTATGCTTTAAACCGCTCATCATCCACATACATTTGTGCCAATCCTGCATGTGCTTCTTTTGAGTAATGATCCCAAAAATAGCCTAACCATTGACGGTGCAAATCGGCTGCCTTTTGGGCAAGCTCTCCCGCCGGGTCGCCAGTCAAAAACGCTTCATGCAATACGCGCAATACTTCTTCGCCGAGCTTTGTTGCTTCTTCGTATTGTGCTTGCGTCATGTTTTTTACTTTTTCGTTTGATTTGTTCACTTGCTCATCGCCGTATTTTTCCCGGATTTCTTTGCCATATTTTCGTTCGTTCTCGTCAATGAGCTGCTGTTTAAACGCCTCAAATTTTTCTTTGTCGCTCATCATGATTCTCCCTTCTTTCGCTAATAGCGTTTTTTCGACATTGGCGATTAACGCCTCTAATCGCCGCTGTTCTGCCAAGAGTTTTTCGCGATGCTGCTTCAACGCCTGTACGTCGTCAAATGACGGGGAGGTGATGATTTGCTTAATCGTTTCTAAATCAACCCCAAGTTCGCGATAAAACAAAATTTGCTGAAGTTGGTCTACCTCTTTCGGTCCGTATATGCGATAACCTGAGGCGTTTACTCTCGCTGGTTTCAAAAGACCGATTTCATCATAATATCGTAGCGTTCGGCTCGTAACCCCCGCCACTTTCGCTAGTTGCTGCACCGTATACTCCACTCGCTCACCTCCTGACAAGTTCATGATAAACGTTTACGTAACGTCAATGTAAAGCAAAAAATAAAAAAATCTCGCCATAAAATTAGGAGTTTTTGCTACATGTTTTCTCTCTTTCGTTTATACATTTGTTGGAATTCTTGAAAGTCGGTATGGTTTGTAATTGGATTGATGAGTGGAAAATCAAAGTGTTCACTTATCCATTTAAAATCTTTATCATTATTACTAACTAACGGGATGCGATGTACAATAGCTGTCGCTGCGATGAGCGCATCTGGTCCTTTCGGAACTCTTCTACCCAATAATTTTGCCTTTCTTCTAATTTCGCCTGCCTTCATAGCAATCGGACTAGTAATATCAATAATTTCATCTATCATCTTGTATACGTAATCCTCCCTAATTTGCTTAACGATTGGATTCGTTTCAATTTCGTGGTGAGACATGAGCTTCATTTCAATTACAGTATTAATGACCAATGACTGTTCACTTTTAATTAATTCACGTATATAAAAAACAACATCTGGATAACCCATTTCGTGAGCGACCCAGATGTTGTTATCGATTAACTTTCGGCACACGTTTCATCCTCCCGATCATATTCTCGATTGGCAATTCGAATGCTTTCTTCTACTCCCTTTACGCTAAAATAATCGGCACTCCCTGCTAGTTTTTCAGCGAGGGCTAACTTCTCCTCTTTCGTTAACCGTTTTCTTTCAGGTTTCAATATGACCTTATCTCCTTCTTCAATAATCATGATGGCATGTTCCATTTCAAATAAAACATTGTTTTTCCGAGAATAAACCCACCTTCTCAACAATTCAAAATCATCTGCTGAAATACGCATCTCCACCCCTCCTTTCAATATTTTTACCTTATTATAACAAATTTCGCACCGTACACAATATGCAATTATTTAACCAACCCGTGTTTAAATGCATAAATGACCGCTTGCGTCCGGTCTTGCACGTCTAGTTTCGCTAAAATATTGCTGACGTGGACTTTGACCGTTTTTAATGAAATAAACAACTCCTCGGCAATTTCTTGGTTCGTTTTTCCTTGCGCAATGAATAACAACACTTCCATCTCGCGGCTCGTTAGTTGTTCGTGTGGAAGCGATTGTTTCCGCACGTTATTTATCATTTTTCCCGTTACTTCTGGTTCGAATACCGATTGTCCATGAAACGTGGCACGAATCGCATTCGCAATTTCGCTTGCTTTCGACGTTTTTAACATATAGCTGACTGCCCCTGCTTCAATCGCTGGATATACTTTATCATCGTCTAAAAAACTTGTGACAATCATAATTTTTGCGTCTGGCCAAGCGCTGATAATTTGTTTCGTCGCTTCAATGCCGTCCATCGTCTCCATCACTAAATCCATTAAAATAATATCCGGGCGAAGTTGAAGTGCAAGTTCAACCCCTTTTTCTCCGCTTTCTGCTTCCCCGACAACTTCCATATCCGGCTGGGCAGATAAATACGCGGAAACACCAAGCCGCACCATTTCATGGTCATCGACAAGCAATACTTTAGTCACCTTGCTTCCTCCCTTACACAAGCGGTACTTTCACTTCTAGCCGAGTTCCTTTATTTTTTATGCTAACGATTTTTAACGTTCCACCAATTTCGGCCGCTCGCTCGTACATATGTTGTAAGCCATAAGAGCCACTTTTCGTCCGTTCGACATCAAAGCCGACTCCATCATCCGACACACGCAAAATGACAAACCCATCTCGCTCAAGCAACAACACTTCTAACATCGTCGCTTTCGCATGACGAAGCGTATTAGACACCGATTCTTGTAAAATACGAAATAAATGATCTTCCACCCCGCGGTCAAGCGTCACATCTTCTATTTTCCACTTCATCTCCATCGGCACTTTTTGGGCAAGCTCCGTCAACAGCTCTCTCATTCCATCTTGAAGCGACTTTCCTTTCAGCTGCACAGGCCGTAGATGAAGCAACAATGCCCGCATTTCCAATTGGGATTGGTGAATCATTTGTTCGACAAGCTTCAATTGCTTTTTCCCTTGTTCGCTTCCTGCATATGTTTCCATTAGTGCAGACATCATCATCGATGCAGCAAATAGTTGTTGGCTGACGGAATCATGCAATTCGCGCGCTAGACGGTTTCGTTCTTCTGAAATAATTCGCTCGATTAACTCTCCTTCGTTTTCCACTTTTTCTGTCACCAATTTTTGCGTGAGCTTCGTTTGTTCGAGCCAATGCTTTTGTAGCTTTTCGATTCTCTCCCACACATCATTCAGTTCTTTTGCTGTTTGTTTGCGTGATAGCTCTATATTCCCTTGTTCCATTTGAAGCAACGCATATTCAATAGCTCGCCATTGTTTTCGCCAAAACCAATCGAATGAAATGCCAAAAAGCACGCCGATAACCCCGCTTGCCATAAATAAAAAAGCGACAAACGGCACCCCGAGCACTGTTTCGTCCCATAGTGCCGACCACTTCGCAGGTGGAAACGTAAAAGCATACGAAAGAAATAATACAACCGAAACGGTAAAAGCGAGTAGAAGTGCCCCAACGATATGTCGGTTCATATTCGTTTCACCTCAACATTTCCAACCGCCATCGAGGTGATGATTTTTAACTTCTGCTCGGACGTTTCATACGCTGGCGTTTGATAAATAAACGTTTGATTCCATAGCCGCTCCGTTTTTCTTGAAAAAATAGACGCTGCCCCAAACAGCACGGAATGGACGACGCTCACTTCCATTTCATATGGAACAAAAATGTGCACGTTGCCAATCCAGCCGCGGATAACGATTACCGCTTCTCCTTTCGGAACGACCGTATAACTTAAATCAACAACTGTATCGCCAATGCCTGTTTGAATGTTCACATCGCTCCATTCATACGCATGCTCGGGCGTTTTTTGCCGACCGAACAACATGTTTTGAAAAAGCGGCTGACGAAAAACGAGTTCTGTTTCTGCATGGTTTGTTTTCATCTCCGGACAGATAACGGAAGGATGTCGCTTCGATTGAGCAAATTGGGTAATCGCATACAACAATAGTGCGACAAGTAAAAACCTAACCGTGATCATCGTGAACACATGCACAAAAAGACCGAGGCACCCAAGCCAGAAGACGATTTTGCCAAGTTTCCGATGCCATTTTTTTCTCCCGATATAAATCAATCCTGCCGAAAAAAGAACAGAGAAAACAATGCCTGGATGAAAAAACGAAATTTCCAGCGCCAAAATAATGAGTGCAAGAAGCACTATCCAACTCACATAGTCGGTCGTTTTTTGTTGATTCACGGGGCTTCCCCCTTTCTGCGATAAATCAATAAAACGAAAAAGGCGCAACAACGTACGCCTTTAGCATATATGTTTATTGCTCTTGCTGCAACCGCTTTTCTAATTCCGCAATGCGTGCGTCAATCGTATGGCGATAATAATCTGATTGCACTCGTTGCTCGAGGCGCTCTAAATACGATTCCGTATCCGCAAACGTAGAGAGCGCTGGGCTTTTATCTTCTAGTACACGATTCATACGGTAATGCGCCCGTGCGATATTTTCCCGCCCCATCAGCTCCATGCGGCGCATATGCATATCTTTTAGTTGATGTTTCATTTGTTCGTATTTTTTCTCTAGTTCCAATAGCTGTTCGTTTGTTTGCTCAAGCAATTGCTTTAATCGCGTCGCTCGCTCTTCGTACTGCATTTGCTCATGAGACGCAAACGTAAACAACTCTGACTCACCAGCTTTTGAGGAAATATCTGCCTGTTTCTTCCTTTTTTCCGCAAGCTGTATAGCTTCGCGATATTCGCGTGTAAACTGCTCTTTCAGCAAGTATTGCCGTTCCAGCAGCTTCCGTACTTTTTCTACTTCTTGTTCGCATTGGCGTAAGTATTCATTTAGCACCGCAATCGGATTTTTCTTTTCTTTTTCGTCCAACCATTCATGAATATCTGCCGAAATCATCGTTTTCATGCGAGAAAGTAAACCCATTGTTCTTCGCTCCTTCAATAATGTTTTTGTAGTTCTGCCCATTGCTTTTCAAAATGAATGAACGGATCGTCAACGACTTGCACTACTTCTTTCGGTTCGTTCCATTTTTTATACACGACATAAAGCACATACGCTGCTACAATGGCAATAAGCGCTGGTACATTCGAGACGCTCACCATCAGCGCAGCCAATCCAATCAGCGCCCAAACGATTTTGCCGAACGTCGAATCGGCTTTGAAAAACTTTTTGGTCGCATAGTACAAAATCGCCAAGCTGATCGCTAACCCAACGAGCGGACCGAGGTGAAACATAAGCACGAGCACCGCAATTCCACCTGCAAGCAATAACCCGATTTTTTTTAACATCCCTTTCGCCTCCTTCCTTGCTTTCATCTTACCGATTCTTATCTTTCTTCATCATGTCCCATAGCTATATTTTCAACTACGACTCAAGGCGTATTTTTATAATGATGAAAGTCGTTTCAATTCTTATGCGAAGGAGGTATAATAGTAATAAAACAAGAGTGTGTATAAGCATGGCACGAGGCATATCGTATCAAGCGAAAGACATTTTGTTCAAATCATTAAGTGAGTTGTACAAAAATCAAGCACTCGATGTATACGGACTCCACGGACTCCCTAAAATTAAAGCATTGTTACCAAATGAGTTTCCAGCTGTCCAAGCGAGCACGAAGCGATCGGATACGCTATTTCTTCTTGAAGACGACTCCATTCTTCTACTCGAATATGAAAGCAACAATCGATTTATCGCTAACCATCTAAAGTACCTCGATTATGCTTACCGACTATTAGACACATATTATAAAACAGAGAAACAAATTCGACCGATTCGTATTGTTGTTATTTACACGAGTGATGTCACACGTGTTGAGGAGCAACTACATGCAGGCGATGTATTCATTTCCTCAAAGGCAGTATTACTTTGTGAATTCAACGGCGATGCGATTTTTCATGCAATTGAAGAAAAAATTCGCAACAATGAACCGTTAACTGCCGAAGAAACGATGAAGCTCATTCTCGTCCCACTCATGCAGAGCCGCTACGATCGACAAACGATGATTGAAAAAACGATTGGACTCGCAAAAGAAATCACAGATGAGCCGACACAACTGCACATCATCGCTGGCGTTTTAACAGCTACCGACAAATTGATTGACGAGCACTATGCAAAAAAAGTAAAGGAGTAGATGAAAATGAACAAAGTCCTACGCTTGCTTGTCGAAGAATTAGAACAAGAAAAAGAACTAGCTGTAAAAGCTGCAATGGAAGAAATAGAGGAGAGAATGAAACAAACCTTGCAAGAAACAGAAAAGAAAAAGGCCATCGACATCGCTAAAAATCTTTTAGATGTTTTACCTATTCACGAAATAGCAAAACGGACAGGTCTTTCGATTGCAGAAGTTGCTGACTTAGCAAAAGAAATGGAAGCATCGCTTCATAACAAAGAGCCGCAATAAAACAAAGCGGCTCTTTTTTTTTTGCATAATTTCAAAATTAGGTCTCCGTTATACCAATATGTTAAAACACTTAAGACTCTATCTGTCCTTTGTATTTATGGTTATGTTTTAAAGCACTTTTATTAAAAAATAGTAAGATAACGCTCAAAACTATACCTATTCCTATTATAGGTAGTAGTCCTTCATAAAAATAATCACCTAAAAAACCGAAAACCGTATTCCCTATCGGCATAAAAACTATAGCAATAGTGAATATAAAGGAAAATACCCTTCCTAATAGCGTTTTATCAATATTAGTTTGTATATAAGTGAAAAAAGGACATTAAACCTTGTTAAGAAAAAACCGAAGAAAAAGATTACTCCATATAACACATAAAGATTATTAGAGAACACCAATAAAAGAAAAACACTACCACATAGAATTAACTCCCTAGAAATATGAACTAACTGAGATTTCCCTTTCGAAAAACTTAAAAAGAAAGCACCTATAATTCCTCCTAATGCTTCCGATGATAGTGCTAAACTGTACACAGTACTATCTTTGTATAAAGAATTAACTAGTACAGGTAAAATGATGTTATAACCCGCTATAAAAAAGTTTACCAAGGATACCGCTATAAGTAATCTTATCAATAATGGATCTCTTTTTACATACTTAAACCCATCAATAAAGTCTTCAAAGTATGACTTTGCTTTACTAGACTGAGCATAACTGTATTTAATAAAAAATTCCATCAAGGCAGATATTAAAAAAGAAACACCATTAATTACAAATATCATACTTATACCAATAAAATCTAAAGAAAGTAGCCATGCACCTACTATCGGTCCTGAAACTTTAATTATTTCTGAAGATGTAGTGAGATAGGAGTTAATTTTTTTAATCCGATTCTCATCAATTATCTCAGGAATAATTGCTCTCATTGTAGGCGAAAACAATGAAAAGGAAATACTCAATGCAATATTAACTGCTATAACTAACGGAATGTTTAAGCTGCTATCATCTGCAAAAAAACCTAATAGTATACACATTGTCCCAGCTATAACATCCATTAATATGAGAATATTCCTTTTATTAAACCGATCTGAAATCACTCCACCAAAAAGATTGATGAGTACAGATGGAATTAGACTAATAGCGGTTATCATGCCTAAAATTTTTGCACTACCAGTCATAACTACGATCCACCAATTCAAAGCCATTGTGAAGATCACATTCCCTAGCTGAGAGATGGAGTTACCAAAAAAAACGAGAAGTTCATTTCTACTAAACATACTATCCCCCATAATAGATGATTTGTTTACGGCTTTTACACGAGAAATCTCTATTTTTCGACTGCTGAGTGACCGAACAACATCGCTCCTAGACAAATGTATTTGTCTAGGAAACGGTCGGTTGTTCGATGCTTTGTTACACAAAGGCGTGACGAAAACAATCTTTTAGCTTCCTTCTGGCAGTCGAAAAAATAAAGTTAAACTTCCCAATTGCAAGTAAATAAAAAGGACTGGATTTTTACTAGAATGTTATGAGCTCTGCCTGTTTTTGAGGATGAGACAACCATTCTTTAAACAGGCAAAGTTAAATTATTTTTCCTTCATTACTTATCTAAAGTACTAGTAAAGATGCGTTCTTCGCATACATCAAGGTCTTTATATATTTTTTCATCTAAGTTAGCTGGTTTGTTTAAAAACGCGATATAGATATAGTCTTTTGTTGAAAAAGAAGTTATAAAAAACGGATTATCTCTTAAAGTACTTAAGTTTTTTCTCGTCTCTTCTAATGAATCAAACATAACATTTAATTGTTCATTTTTAATTGTTCCTAAGTAGTTTGTCTTAGCAATAGGATTGACACCGTAGAGACGGTATAAATCTTTGTGAGTTTCGCTCATATTTGGAAAACCTTTTGCAAACAGATAAATTGGGTTGAATCCATCTCTATACATGGAATAAACTTCTTCCATTCTATCTTTAAATTCCTCAAATGTTTCCTCTGGTTTTCCCAGAAGAACCATCGAAGTATGATAATCACCAATACAGTTACTGAAGTCTAAATCTTTATATTTCCTTATGTTAACGATTGTTTGATAGATGAACTCTTTTTGTCCAATAACCCTAGATAGAATCTGAGTACTTATATAATTCATTTTATCTATTATGTCGAATGTTGTTCTAAGTTTGTTATCAAAATGAAACTTCAATAATAACAAATCGTCACTGCTTTGTACTTTCACTCTATTGTCATTGACTTTTAAAAGTTTTTTTGTGTAATCACAATTACTGATGTACGCTAATTTGTTTTTGCTCTCCATGAAATCTATGAAATCTTTATATTCTAATCTATTTCCTAATTTATGACCGTTTAATAAATCCATAAATTGTTTAATCAAAATGTGTTTGTTAGATAAATCTGCAATGTTGTGGGATAACACAAACACTACAATGTACTTTTGTTGCAATTCAAAGATCGCAACGGTATATAGTAGCTCATCCAAAGGACTTTTTAAGACGACTTCTGCCATAGTCTTCGTCATTTCGTCAACGAGTAAGGTTGCGCTATCATAAGAATATTCAGATAGGTCAAATAACGGTATTTCATAGCTATCCATATCTAATTTAACCTGTTTAAATACAACTTGTTCACTCTCCAGAGAAATGACAGACCTTAATAGTTCATTAGATAAAATGATATCCTTACATGCTTGAATAACCCTTTCCAATTGAAAATCTTTTTTCACGTCAATTTTGATGTCAATCGCACTATTAAAGTTGTCTTTAATGTAATTCTTTTGATGATAATATACTGGATAAACTTTCTCTATTGTACCTATCGATTTATTGTTCTTATAGTATGAGCTAGAGATTTGCGATTTTATATGATCGATGTTAATATCTTCAGCCGTCTTTTGAAACTGCTTAGTTACTTCATTTTCCTGCTCTAACCTCTTTTCTATATAACCTGCTAGTTCACTAACATTCTGGTGGTTATATAACACAGATTCATCTAAGTTAATGTTGTAATAATTCTCTAGCTCTATAATGACAGAGATGACATCTAATGAATCTCCGCCTAAATCAAAAAAGCTATCATATAAAGAAATGCTATCTACATGTAAAGTTTCTCTAAATATACTTAAGATTTTCTGCTGCGTATCACTAACATCATTTTGAATAACATTGTGTATCATATCAGCATCATCATGATAAGACATAAGCGCCTTCGTATCTATTTTTCTGTTAATCGTTAGCGGAAATTCATCTATCTGTTTATAAAAGTTTGGAATCATATATGACGGCAAAAAGTTTTTCAAAATCTTCTTTATATCGTCGGGTACGATTGCTTTTTTCGCTTGATAAAAGCAATAAAGTTTATTGTTTTCATATAACACCTTAACCATGTTTATTTCTTTTATTTCTTTTAAAATAATATCTTCGATCTCCCCCAGCTCTACTCGAATCCCATTTATTTGAACCTGATAATCTTTCCTTCCTATAAACTCTATGTTTCCATCTTTTAATCTTTTCGCATAATCCCCTGTTTTATAATATTTCTCTCTATCTATAAATAGGAATTTCTCATTATTGATAGTAGGTAAGTTTAAATATCCTTCAGCAACCCCATTACCAGAAATGTACATTTCCCCCTGAACACCTATCGGCACCTCAATTCCGTTAGAGTCTAAAATTTTAATTTGCACCCCGTCAAGTTCCTTCCCAATCGGAACGGTTGAACGATTAAAGTCATGATCAATTCTATAACGCGTTGCATATACTGTACATTCAGTTGGACCATATAGATTTTCAATACAAACATTTTTTAAATACTTAATAGCTTTATGGGCAAGGGAAGCTTTGAACTCTTCACCTGCTACCATTAAATATTTCAAGTTTCTATCTAATTTATCAATATCATCCTCATTTAATTTATCTAGCATCAAATTTAAAATCGCAGGCGAAAGTGCCATATGCGTTACTTTATGAACTTCTATTAAATGGGCCAGTTTTCTAAAATTACGTGAGTTCTCTTGTGTCGGTATTACTAAAGCTCCCCCACCGTAGATCCAACCAAAGATTTCAACAACCGAAACATCGAAGGTAAATGGGGTTGATAAAATATACTTGTCACTTCTAGAAATCGGATAGTATTTCTGCATGTTATTTAGTATATATTCTAAATTCGAATGCGTAACTTTAACACCCTTTGGCTTCCCTGTACTTCCAGAGGTATACATTAAATAAGCGAATTCGCCCTTTTTTTCATCAAATGAGTCTGAGTAATCTGAAGTAATAATATTTCTAACATGAATTTGTTTCACGTTCACATTTAACAAATCATTCGTATTTTTCAGAATGATTTTGCTATTAGAGTCTTCCAATAGCATATTAATGCGAAGAACTGGATATTCTGTAGATATAGGTAGATAAGCAGCACCTACCTTTAACACTCCCAAAATGCTTACGATCATTTCAGGACATGGAGGCATATAAATTGGGATAAAGGTATTTTCACTGTAATTGTTTTTATATAAATAGTTTGCCAATTTTGATGATAGTTCATCTAATTGTTTATAAGTCATTTTCTGACCTTCATATATAATAGCTGTAGCTTCAGGTATTTGTGAAACTCTCTCTTTGAATTTTGCTAAAACATTGCCCAAACAAATCACTCCTAACTAATAATTATTTTTTCTTATCCATGGTGCTAGGTCGAGCGCTGGTGTAACAAGTGAATAGACCAACAAGATTCCATCGAGTGCCACTTCAAACCTTGAAATAGAGTTGGCACGAATGTCTGTGGTCCGATATTGGTCGGCTAGAATGGAGAACATCGTTTCAATCACTTTTCGATATAAACATTATTGTTATTGAGCAAGAATACAAATCCTTCTTTTGTTGAGGTAGAAAACACACCCCTTACCAAGTACATATTTTGGAAATAAATAAAAACAACTTCTTTTTTAAAATTTTAGAATATATATGAAATAATTTATTTTTTATAAATGCAAAAATATAACAAAAGAAGAAAAAAATCAATACTTTTTCATATGAATTTACTAATAAAATATCAATATTAACTTAAAAGAAAAATATACCCATTTACCGCGACGTCATATCTCTAAAAACCACACAAAAAAATATTTCAGTTGAAAAAAACAAAAAGTTCGTTTATTCTGAATTTTATACAACAACATAATAAGTTCACGCAACAGGTGGTTCACAGATGCTGTGAATCTTAAAAGGGAAGTTTGGTGAAAATCCAACACGGTCGCGCCACTGTGATGCAGAGCTGTTTATCACAATCCACTGTTTCATGCGAAATGGGAAGGAGATAAACAGCGATGAAGCTAAGTCAGGAGACCTGCCTGTTGTATGCACTTACGACCTACGCGTCATAGGGAGGAGTGAGGACATATGATCTTGAGGCACTTCATGTATCTCAATACGAGCTAGCTATGCCCTCCTTCTGTTTGGAAGAGGGTTTTTTCGCTTGATTGGGATATAAATGACTGGAGGTGCTTAACTTGTTCATCCGTAGTTCAAATGTAGGGTATCCGCGCATTGGTGAGAAAAGAGAATGGAAAAAAGCGTTAGAATCTTTTTGGAATGGGCAAATCAACGAACAGCAATTCATAGAAACGATGGAACACATTCGACTTGATTCGATTCGTAAACAAGTAGAGAAAGGAATCGACCTTATTCCAATCGGAGATTTTTCTTTATACGATCACGTGTTAGATACAGCATTTATGTTCGGGTATATTCCAGAGCGATTTCAACAAATAGACAATGCACTCGAACAATATTTTGCGATGGCACGCGGTACAAATGGACAACATGCGCTTGAAATGACGAAATGGTTTAATACAAATTACCATTACATCGTGCCTGAAATCGGGCAAACGAAGCCGAGATTAGTAGAAAATCGGCTATTAAAAGAATACAAACTAATAAAAGAAACATTCCATATTGAAACAAAACCTGTATTGCTTGGACCGATTACATTTCTTTTGCTTTCTAAACAATACGAACGAAATGAGTGGCGTAAACATCTCGCCCAGTTAGTTCCTGTTTATGTGGAATTATTCAAACAACTAAGCGAAGCGGGCGTGTCATTCGTACAAATCGATGAACCGATTCTCGTTCAAGATATAGATGATGACATAGTCGATGCATTTCGTGATGTATATGAAGTTTTTCATCGCGATGTACCAAATATAAACCTTATTTTACAAACATATTTTGATAGCGTATCGCATTATCGTGAAATCGTTGCTTTACCTGTCGCAGGCATTGGGCTTGATTTCGTGCATGACGATGGCGAAAACGTAAAACATATAAACATACACGGATTTCCAAAAGATAAAATATTAGTTGCTGGGATTGTAGACGGTCGCAATGTATGGAAAAGCTCGCTTGCACAAAAAGCAACGCTCCTTCATCATTTAGCAGGCGTTGCGGAACAACTCATTATTCAACCGTCTTGCAGCTTACTGCACGTCCCTGTCACGACAAAACATGAACATGCATTGCCAACGGAACTTGTCAGCACTTTATCTTTCGCTGATGAGAAATTAGATGAGATACGTATACTTACAGAATATATGAAAGGAAACGCAACAATCGACGAGCTAATCAAATACGATGAACAAACAAACGCTTATTTCACTAAGTTCCGCAAACAACAAGAACAAACAAACGACATCACTACCGTTCCGTTAAGCCGAACACCTTACAACGAAAGAAAAAAAGCACAACAAGCACATTTGCAGCTTCCACTTTTGCCGACAACGACGATTGGCAGCTTCCCGCAAACAAACGACGTGCGCCAAGCTCGGATGAAGTGGAAAAAAGGCGAATGGAACGACAAGCAATATAAGTCGTTTATAAAGAATGAAATTGCAAAATGGATCAAGATTCAAGAGCAGCTACAACTTGATGTACTTGTTCACGGTGAATTTGAACGCACAGATATGGTTGAATTTTTCGGCGAAAAATTACAAGGAATGGCATGCACGACAAACGGTTGGGTGCAATCATACGGATCGCGTTGTGTTCGTCCACCTATTATTTTTAGCCATATTGCCTACCAACAACCGATGACCGTAGAAGAAACCGTGTATGCTCAGTCGCTGACGAATAAACCTGTCAAAGGAATGCTGACAGGTCCTGTAACCATTTTAAACTGGTCGTTCGTTCGCGACGATATTTCACGAAAACATGTGCTGATGCAACTCGCCCTCGCCATTCGTGAGGAAGTATTGCAGTTAGAAAAGGAAGGCATACGCATCATTCAAGTCGATGAGCCAGCGTTACGGGAAGGATTGCCGCTCAAAAAAGAGAAACATGCATCATATTGGAAAGATGCCGTTATGGCGTTTCGCCTCGCTACCTCATCGGTGAAAGAGGAAACGCAAATTCATACACATATGTGCTATTCCCAGTTTGAACATATGATGCATATTATTGATGAGCTTGATGCGGATGTCATCTCCATTGAATCGTCGCGAAGCCACGGTGAACTTGTTTCATCATTTGAAACATATGAGTATCAAAAGGAAATTGGCTTAGGGGTGTATGACATTCATAGTCCGCGCATTCCGACAAAAAAAGAAATAAGTGAGCAAATCGAACGGGCACTTCGCGTTCTTCGTCCAGAACAATTTTGGGTCAATCCCGATTGTGGATTAAAAACGCGAAAAGAAAAAGAAGCTATCGATGCACTCAAGGCGATGGTGGAAGCCGCACACGAATATCGCCAGCAACTCTTGGCTTATGGAGGGATGAAAGCATGGAAGTGAGCGTCGAGCAGTCGAAAACGATTCAAACACGGCTCGTATTGCCTTCTGATACGAACCATCTCGGCACGATTTTTGGCGGTACGGTTTTAGCTTATATTGATGAAATTGCGGCAATATCCGCCATGCGCCATGCACGAAAAGCAGTCGTCACAGTTTCGATCGACAAAGTTGATTTCATTTCGTCCGCGAAAGTAGGCGATATTTTAAAACTCGAAGCATTCGTCTACTCGACCGGACGCACATCAATGAAAGTATTCGTCAAAGTCGAAACAGAAGATTTATTTACAGGCGAACATCACTTAACAACCACATGCTTTTTAACAATGGTCGCCATCGATCAAAACAAAAAACCGACCCCTGTTCCGAAAGTCATCATTAGCGAACAGGAGGAACAAATCGTACAACTGTATCAACAAAACAATAAGGTATAAATGTTTATACCCATGGCGCTAGTTGAGAGCTAGTGTCATGGGTTATATTCATTTGTTTATCCATGCCAATGCCGATAATATGAGAATCATTGTGATTATTTTGACGAACAGGCTCTTTAAGTCTATTTTTTATTTTTTATGTTAGCGAATTTGCTCATCTACAGTAATAGAAGTTTTATCATGGATTTTAGGTACTACCCAGTAAATAATAATTGCTGGGAATAGAAAAATGGCAGCTACCAAAAATGTTGTTGTTAGTCCAAATTTTACTGCAATAATTCCAAAGATAACACCAGATAAGATTTCTCCTAGGGCACCAACTCCTGAATTTAAAGAAAATAGAGTACTTTTGTAATTATCTAGGAAAAATTTATTTAAATAACTGTAGATGAGCAATTTTCATAACAATAATCACCATATAAAAAGAGACAAACAGGGTACCCCTTATACCACATGGAGCTGTTTTTTTGACAACATCAATGGGAATATCTTGCTTTGTTGCATGGTAAATGAACCCGACGAGACGATGCCTTTTCTTCGTTCGGAGAAGATCAAGCCCGGTAGAGAAATCCTGGTTGGACTCGACTATACTGTACACATAAGCGAGATGCACCAAAATCCAATACCGTTTCACCGCCCGAACCTGACGAACACGGTACCCATCGAGATTCAGCTGGTCTTTCGCTTGACGAAAAAAGCATTCGATCGACCAACGCTCGGCATAGTAGCGCAAGATGTCTTCATCGCTTTGCTCCCGATCGGTGCTCAAGACGCAGTGAAGATGTTCCGGTGTCATCGGCTGATCGGCTTTACAAACAAGCAGCACCACCGCATGGTCGAGACCGTTGAGCGTTCCTTCGTAACGATATACGCGATAACGCTCTTCTCCCACCGTGACGAGGTGAGTGTCACCTTGGACGGCGATGCCTTTCGTCTTGAGCATCGCGATGACATGGAATCCCTTTTTCAGGAAGGCTTCGATGAGCTCTTTGGACGGATACCATGAATCCATGAGCACATACACCGGATGATCCGGCTTCACCTTGAGCGAAGAAAGCATCTCCATCGCTAGGTCGACTTTGCTTGTTCCCGCCGTCTTATCATAAAGACGAAACGCGAACGGGAATGCCTGAGTCATGGTGTGTACCATCAGCCAAACGAGCGAATGCCCCCAGACCGATTAATGATCTTTGTGAGAGAAATGCCAATCACACCCTTGAATGGCGTGTGCAGCCCGTGACGAAGGCTTCGTTTTTTGGCAAATGGTATCATCAATCGAAACAAAAAGGGGTTGATTCTCCCGTTTGGCGATTCGCTCGATGCGATGAAGGATCCATTGCTGGAGTTTGCGAAGCAACGTCTCTTCATCCCAAGGGCTTTTCGTGAAAAAATGGCTGAGCGTTGTTCGATGGTTGGGATGAAAACTCCAGTGATGGACATCGGTCAACGTTCCCGAAAATCCCTTGGTAGTCAAGGCATCCACCATATGAACGAGATGCTTGATGACCGGTTTCGAGAAATAAAGCGCCAATCCCAACTCCATGAAAAACTTGTGGATTCCTTGATGATGTGCTAATCTATTCATGAGACATGAACCTCCTTGTGAATGGTTGGTTAGCACATCTATTTTAACCAAGGAGTCTGGTTCATGTCTCCTTTTTTGTTTGGATGTAAATTTATGTTAGTAAATTTGCTCAACTACAGTTATTAGTCATAAAGTGATAAATCGTTCGAGAATTTCATAGTTCCGTTACTATAAATATCAAATCTAGTTTGGAAAGGTACTGGGCCTGTCCCACTCATACTACCGTTACTAACTACTTTTGTAAAATTATAATATACTTTTCCAGGATTGCCGTATGAATAAGAAACTCTATCTCCGTAAGCACCAGAAACATATAAAGAATGTTTTCTTGGATAAACTGTAGATCCAATATATTCCACATCAATCCATCCCGTAATTTCCCCAACATGCGTATATCCATAATAAATAGCTTGCGAAATATTAAATCTTTGATCTCCTACTACTACTTGCGGTGTTATTTGACTGGAAGAATTAAGAGAAGTAGATTCAGTTTTATAGCCACTAATAGTTACATACCCTTGTTCATTTTTTTGTATAGATACTGTGTAACCATCTTTTATAAGTTTTTTGTACTCTTTTAATTGCTCTTTATTTAGATCGTCTTTACTAATTTCTACTCCACCAATCTTAACTGCTTCAATATCAGTTTGTTCAATACTTGGTTGATTCGTATTTTCAGCCGCATAGCTTACTGCATTAGTTGAGAACAGAACACCTAAAGATAATGCCGAAACACTTAGTAGTTTAGTAATGCTTCTTTCTATCATTTTTTTCACCCTTTTCATTTTTTTGTATTTAATATACCATATAGATGCGTAATTTAGCAATATGTGGTAGTATTATTTTGTTATAAAAAATTAAGAGCATTCCTGTTAGAAAGGTTTTGGGGGACTTGAAAGAAAAAAGCCCTCTTGGTATGATGCAGGGGTACCAACAAACACCTATCATCCAACGGTAGCGTCAAAAATTCTATGAAAAACACCTGTGAGCGACCTGTTGAAGGAAAATAAAGGGGATGGTGGAGTCGGATTCGCCCTTGACCAACACT
>NZ_JACDUV010000011.1:0-49561 GCF_013761015.1 Anoxybacillus ayderensis | reverse complement strand
TTCCCATCCCGAACACGGAAGTTAAGCTCTCCAGCGCCGATGGTAGTTGGCGGGACACCGCCTGCGAGAGTAGGACGTTGCCGGGCAAAGAGAAGGCCAAGACGATTTCGTCTTGGTCTTTTTACTTTCGCTTTTGTTATACTCCCGCACCAAATGATTGTTTTCGAAGTATATTGTTATATGAAACTGGGAAAACTGTTAGCGGGAGGTGGAGAACAAATGTCTTATAAAGAAACTTGCATTGTATGTGATGGACAAAATAAAAAAGGGATTCATGTTTTTCATCATTTTATATGCATGGATTGTCATAACGATCTCATTCAAACGGAAACAAATGATGAAAAATACAAATTTTACGTTGATCGGCTGAAAAAAATAGGAGAGAATAAAATATATTCATAACAAAAGGCCCCTACTATGATTAGGGCCTGTTTTATTTTAATATAAATATATAAAAAACGTGAGCGAGGAAACGAATAAAGATGGACCAAACGAAAACACCTCTATATACACTTTTATGTGAACATACCTCGAGACAACCGATTTCATTTCACGTACCAGGGCATAAATATGGAGCTGTTTTTTATGAAGAGGCTCTTTCTACTTTTGTACCGTTGTTACATTTAGATGTAACGGAACTTTCGCATTTAGATGACTTGCATCATCCAACGGGAGCGATTGAAGAGGCGCAACAATTAGCGGCAAAACTGTATGGGGTTAAACAGACATACTTTTTAGTTAACGGTTCTACTTCTGGTAATTTAGCAATGATTACAGCTGCATGTGAAAAAAATAAAAAAGTTATTGTACAACGTAATTGCCATAAATCCATTTTACATGCGCTACATCTCGTTGGGGCAACACCGATTTTTATTTCCCCGGAATTTGATGAAGATGTTCGAGTGATGTCTTTTGTATCGTTTGAAACAATCTATAATACATTGCGTGAGCATTCGGATGCCGCTGCGCTCATTTTAACAAATCCAAACTATTATGGGATGTCTATTGATTTAACAAAAATTATTCAATTGGCCCATTCTTATCGCATGCCTGTTTTAGTGGACGAGGCACATGGAGCTCATTTTGTGCTCGGGGAACCTTTTCCAAAATCGGCTGTTGAGTGTGGGGCAGACATTGTTGTACAATCAGCCCATAAAACACTTCCAGCTATGACCATGGGTTCTTTTTTGCACTTTAATAGTGATCTTATAGATGAACGTACGTTAAGATACTTTTTGCAAGTTTTTCAAACAAGCAGCCCATCTTATCCAATTATGGCTTCGCTTGATTTGGCTCGCGCTTATGTTGCGCAACAGACACGTGAAACGATTAATGAAATGGTTGGGCAAATTCAATTATTTAAGCAACAGTTGCGAGGAATTGAGGCAATTCATGTTGTAGAATCGCAGCATCCACTCGTTCGAACAGACTTGTTAAAGATTACGCTACAAACACGCAGTGCACATTCAGGTTATGAGTTGCAACAGCTATTAGAAAGAAACGAAATTTTCACAGAAATGGCTGATCCATATAACGTATTGCTTGTTTATCCGCTTGCGAAAATCAAACAATTTCAAATGATTACAGAGCGAATAAAACGCGCGCTACAATCTATCCGAAGCGAACGACAAAACGAACATGTACAAATTCAATTACCAAAGCATTGTCAAGCTGTAAGTTATGAATGGATTAAAGGTAGGCAAACAGAACAAGTGCAGCTTTATGATGCAGTCGGACGTGTTTGTGCTCAAATGGTTGTCCCTTATCCACCTGGGATTCCTATTTTACTTATTGGAGAAATTGTGACAAAGCAACATATTGAGCTTATTCAATATTTGAAGCAAACGGGGGCATATTTTCAAACAGATATAAATGGGGATTATATCGAAGTTTTTGAGGAGGCTTAAGATGAACTACTTATTTTTTTCATTTGAAGGTCCCGAGGGAGCAGGGAAAACAACGATCGTTCGCATGTTAACTGATTACTTAACGAAGCAACATGTTGACGTTATTGCGACGCGTGAGCCAGGGGGAATTGATATTGCCGAGCAAATTCGTTCCGTCATTTTGCATCCTAATAATAATCGAATGGATGCACGAACAGAAGCTTTACTTTATGCAGCCGCAAGACGACAACATTTAGTTGAAAAAGTGATTCCTGCGTTGGAGGAAGGAAAAATCGTTCTTTGTGATCGCTTTATTGACAGTTCTCTCGCTTACCAAGGGGTCGCGCGTGGTTTAGGAATAGATGAGATATTGGCTATTAATGCGTTTGCGATTGAAAATTGGATGCCGACATTAACGATTTACTTTGATATTGATCCAGCGCTTGGGTTAGCGCGTATTCGCGAAAATGGATTAAGAGAAGTGAATCGACTTGATTTAGAGGAACTAGCGTTTCATGAACGAGTGCGTGATGGATATATGATGTTATTAGATCGTTTTCCAAATCGCATAAAAAAAGTAGACGCTACTCAGTCGATAATCAAAGTATTTGAAGACGTACGGGCATTGATTGAGCCTTTTTTAAGAAAGTGAGAGGATCGTTATGTCATGGAAAGCGCTCGAAACAAATCAACCACATGTAGCGAAAATGATTGTCAACAGTATAAGAAAAGGAAGAGTGGCTCATGCCTATTTATTTGAAGGACAAAAGGGGACAGGGAAAAAAGAAGCGGCTCTTTTATTCGCTAAGCGTTTGTTTTGTTTAACAAATGTACATGATGAACCTTGCGAAACATGTGTAAATTGTCGGCGGATTCAATCTGGTAATCACCCAGACGTTCATCTTGTTGTTCCTGATGGAAACTCAATTAAAAAACAACAAATTGAGCAGCTGCAAGAGGAGTTTACAAAAACGGCTGTTGAATCGAGCCGCAAGCTATATATCATTGAGCATGCTGATCAAATGACCGTTCAAGCAGCGAATAGTTTATTAAAATTTTTAGAGGAACCGTCAGCAAAAACGGTGGCCATTTTATTAACAGAGCAATTACATCGCATACTCCCAACGATTGTTTCACGTTGTCAAGTTATTTCTTTCCACACATTACCGACGGAACAAATATACGCTTATTTACAACAACAAGGTGTACCACGGGAGCTAGCCATATTAGCTGCCAGATTAACAAATAATGTGCAAGAAGCTTTTCAGTTAAGTCAAGATGATTGGTTTGCACAAGCACGAAAAATAGTGATACAATTATATGAAGCATTAAACAAGCAATATGTCCAAGCGTTGCTCGTTATTCAACAACATTGGCTTAGTCATTTTACAAATAAAGAACAAATGAGCATGGGGTTAGACTTATTATTATATTTATATAAAGATTTGTTATATGTGTTACTAGGAGAAGAACAACAAATTGCATACGATGATTGCATAAATGAATTTCGGCGGTCGCGTTTTCTTTATTCTGAAAAGCAAATTGCTCAACATATGAAGGCCATTTTACAAGCAAAAGCGCGGTTGCATACGAATATGAATCCGCAGCTTTTAATGGAACAGTTAGTATTGCAGTTGCGGGAGGGATCTGCATTTGTATGAAGTTGTAGGCGTTCGTTTTAAGAAAGCAGGAAAGATTTATTATTTTGATCCTGGAGATTTACCGATTTCAAACGGTGATTATGTCATTGTTGAAACCGTTCGCGGCATTGAATTTGGAAAGGTTGTTGTCGCTAAAAAACAAGTCGATGAAAAAGATATTGTTTTACCATTGAAAAAAGTGATTCGCATGGCTGATCAAAAAGATAAGCTTATTGTAGAGGAAAATAAAAAGGCAGCCGAAGAAGCATACGACATTTGCTTAAAAAAAGTAGAAGAACACGGGCTAGAAATGAAGCTTGTCGATGTCGAGTATACATTCGACCGCAATAAAATCATTTTTTATTTTACGGCTGATGGACGCGTTGACTTTCGCGAGCTTGTTAAAGATTTAGCAGCCATTTTTCGCACGAGAATTGAACTGAGACAAATTGGTGTGCGTGATGAAGCGAAAATGTTAGGCGGTATCGGGCCATGCGGGCGCATGCTTTGCTGTTCGACATTTTTAGGTGACTTCGATCCAGTTTCCATTAAAATGGCGAAAGATCAAAATTTATCTTTAAATCCGACAAAAATATCAGGGTTATGCGGCCGATTAATGTGCTGTTTAAAATATGAAAATGATGAATACGAGACAGCGAAAGAACAGTTGCCGGATTTAGGTGAAATGATTGAAACGCCTCTCGGATTAGGAAAAGTCGTTGGATTGAATATTTTAGAACGAGTGTTACAAGTGGAATTAGTGGAGAAAGATCGGGTCGTTGAGTATACGATTGACGAATTATTAAAGGAAAAAGTTCTTCCTACTCAAGCCACAGAGTGATGGGGTGGATGGCGCGTGAATAAAAAAGAGATTTTCCAATCTGTAACGAGCATCGAGGAACAAATTGCTCATTTATGTAAACAGCTAGGTGAGTTGAAAAGCTATCTTGGAGAGTTAATTGAAGAAAATCATCGCCTTCAAGTTGAAAATGATCATTTGCGCAGACGGCTCGAACAGTTGTCTGAGCGAAAAGTCGAACAAGGCAAAAAACAAACGAAAGAAAAATTAGTTGATATTGGTGAAGGATACGACAACTTAGCTCGTTTGTACCAAGAAGGCTTTCACATTTGCAATGTACATTACGGAAGTTTACGGACCGATGGGGATTGTTTATTTTGTTTGTCATTTTTAAATAAAAAATAGCCTTTCTGACGAATGGTCTGGAAAGGCTATTTTGTTGTAGAAAGAGGGATTGTATATGTTGCGTGAGGATGAAAGACTCGATTATTTGCTAGCAGAAGATATGAAAATTATTCAAAGTCCATCCGTATTTGCTTTTTCGCTTGACGCGGTATTGTTGGCCAATTTTGTATACGTTCCGATTCAAAAAGGAAATTTAGTTGACTTATGTACAGGGAATGGGGTCATTCCACTATTGTTAAGCAAACGAACGAAAGGGAAAATGATCGGGGTAGAAATTCAAGAAAAAATTTATGATATGGCGAAACGAAGCGTACAATACAACAAATTAGAGGAGCAAATTGAAATCATTCACGGTGACATTAAAGATATGCCTGCTCATCTTGGGTATAGTAAGTTTGATGTTGTGACGTGCAATCCTCCGTATTTCCCAACACCAAACGAAGAAGAAATGAATAAAAATGAACATTTCGCGATTGCGCGCCATGAAATTTACTGCACGTTAGAAGATGTCATTCGCGTAAGCAGTCAATTGCTCAAACAAGGCGGAAAGGCCGCCTTCGTTCACCGCCCTGAGCGGTTGTTAGATATCGTTACGTTTATGCGACAATATCGTTTAGAACCGAAACGGTTGCGTTTTGTTTATCCAAAACAGGGAAAGGAAGCGAACACCATTTTAATTGAAGGAACGAAAGACGGCAATAAAGGGTTGAAAATATTACCTCCTCTCTTTGTATACGAACAAAATGGAGAGTATACGAGCGAGTTAAAACATATTTTATACGGGGAATGAGATGAGATGAACGAACAAAAAAGTTTTATTGAAGAAGATGAAAAAGGAATTTTGTACATCGTCCCGACGCCGATCGGCAATTTAGAAGACATCACGTTGCGTGCGATTGAAACGTTACGAACAGTAGATTTCATTGCGGCTGAAGATACACGGCAAACGAAGAAATTGCTTAATCATTTCGATATTCATACGCCGCTTGTTAGTTACCATGAACATAATAAACAATCGCGAGGAGAGCATATTATTGCTTCTCTATTACAAGGGAAACATATCGCTTTAGTGAGTGATGCTGGAACGCCAACGATTTCCGATCCAGGCCATGAGCTTGTAGTTGAAGCGTTACGTGCACAATGTAAAGTTGTTCCTCTTCCTGGTGCGAATGCGGCCATTACCGCGTTAACAGCTTCTGGATTACCGACAAATCATTTTTATTTTTATGGTTTTTTATCGCGACATAAGAAAGAAAAGAAAAAAGAGCTGGAGCAATTAAAACATATAAAAGATACGCTTATTTTTTACGAAGCGCCGCATCGTCTTCAAGAAACGTTAGCGGTCATGTATCATATATTTGGCAATCGACAAATGGCTGTGGCGCGCGAGCTAACGAAAAAATTTGAACAGTTCATTCGCGGAACGATAGAAGAAGTAATGCATTGGGCAGAACATCATGAAGTTCGCGGAGAGTTTTGTCTTCTTGTTGAAGGGAATCACATACATGATGAAGAACCGATATGGTGGAATGATTTAACTATTGTTGAACATGTAAATTATTATATAGAAGCGAAGCAATATACATCGAAAGAAGCGATTAAACAAGTAGCAAAAGATCGCCAATTACCGAAGCGGGATGTGTATGAGGCGTATCATAAGTAAAAAAAAGTTTCTCTAGAAAAGTCTAGAGAAACTTTTTATTTTGATTGTTGAAGAAGGTTTTGAATTTCTTGTAATAACGTTTCTGCGCCTTCTTTGCTTAAAATGATTTTTCCATCTGCAAGCTTAAAGTTGTCGTCAGATACTTCCCCAGTTACTACGCAAGTCATGTTTGGTTTGTATTTTTTCAAAATGATACGCTCATCATCTACATAAATTTCTAATGCATCTTTTTCTGCAATACCTAATGTGCGGCGCAATTCGATTGGAATAACTACACGACCTAATTCATCGACTTTACGAACAATACCTGTTGATTTCATCTTTATTCTCCTCTCCTTTTTTCGTCAATATTCGACAAAATCTCTATGGATTTATCATAACAACTTTTCCATTAAGCGTCAATCCTTTTATATGCAACAATAAAAAAAAATGTATGATTTACATGTAGCTGCATATAAAATTCGACAAAATTATAGTCGAAATGACAAAATCCAAGTCATTTGACAACAGATGCATACACAGTTTTTAACTGCTTTTCAAGACGATACAAAACTTATTATAAATATTATTCGACAAAATTCAACACAAATTCGACAATTTTTTCGTTATTTTTTCGACAAAATTCGACAAAAACATGCGATTTATCGACAATCCCATGTCGAATAGTTGACAGCGCTCTTTATTTTTATGTATATTTTGGTGAGATAAGAGGAATAGATGTACTGATCAAGAATAAGAAATATGCGATCGCTCTCGTCCTTTGGGCGAGAGCGTTTCTACTAAACGTGCAACAAGGAGGGGTACAAGTGACAAAAAAGACGTTTTACATTACCACACCCATTTATTATCCGAGCGATAAATTACATATCGGCCATGCTTATACGACGGTAGCTGGCGATGCGATGGCAAGATATAAGCGGATGCGCGGCTATGATGTGATGTACTTAACAGGAACAGATGAACACGGCCAAAAAATTCAGCGAAAAGCAGAGGAAAAAGGGGTTACTCCACAGCAATATGTGGATGACATTGTTGCTGGAATTAAAGAACTTTGGAAAAAACTCGACATTTCTTATAACGATTTTATTCGTACGACAGAACAGCGCCATAAGCAAGTTGTTGAAAAAATTTTCGCCCGTCTTTTAGAACAAGGGGATATTTATTTAGACGAATATGAAGGATGGTATTGTACTCCGTGTGAATCGTTTTATACTGAGCGACAACTAGTTGAAGGCAATTGTCCAGACTGTGGACGTTCTGTAGAAAAAGTAAAAGAACAATCATATTTTTTCCGCATGAGCAAATATGTCGATCGCTTATTAGCGTTTTATGAAGAAAATCCGCAATTTATTCAGCCGGAATCGCGCAAAAATGAGATGATTAATAACTTTATTAAGCCGGGCTTAGAGGACTTAGCTGTGTCACGGACAACGTTTGATTGGGGCATTCCTGTTCCAGGCGATCCAAAGCACGTCATTTATGTATGGATTGATGCGCTGTCAAACTATATTACTGCGTTAGGGTATGGAACAGAAAATGATGAAAAATATAAAACGTATTGGCCGGCAGATGTTCATCTTGTTGGGAAGGAAATTGTACGTTTCCATACGATTTACTGGCCAATTATGTTAATGGCTTTAGATCTTCCGCTTCCGAAAAAAGTGTTTGCGCACGGCTGGTTGCTCATGAAAGACGGAAAAATGTCGAAGTCGAAAGGAAATGTCGTTGATCCAGTTACGTTAATTGATCGGTATGGCTTAGATGCGTTACGTTATTATTTACTTCGTGAAGTGCCGTTTGGTTCAGACGGTGTGTTTACACCAGAAGGTTTTGTTGAGCGTATAAACTATGATTTAGCGAACGATTTAGGTAATTTGCTTAACCGGACGGTAGCGATGATTGAAAAATATTTTGCAGGCCGTATTCCTGCGTATAGTGGCACGCACACCCCGTTTGATGAACAGCTTGTACAAACGGCGTATGATACCGTTAAACAATATGAAGAAGCGATGGAACAAATGCAATTTTCACAAGCTTTAACAGCTGTTTGGCAGCTTATTAGCCGCACGAACAAATATATTGATGAAACGCAACCATGGGTATTAGCGAAGGACGAAGCAGCGCGTGAACAGTTAGCTTCCGTCATGTCGCACTTAGCGGAGTCTCTTCGGTATGTAGCTGTTTTATTGCAACCGTTTTTAACAGCAACACCAAAACGAATGTTTGCTCAACTTGGCGTTCGAGATGAACAACTAATGGGCTGGGACAGCTTACAAACGTTTGGTTCTTCACAACATGAGCGAATGGTTGAAAAAGGGGCCCCACTGTTCCCACGTTTAGACGTTCAAGAAGAAGTGCAATATATTCAAGCACAAATGAAAGGGACGTCAGCAAACGTAGAAGAAAAGCAGGAACAAAATGAAGAGAAAAGCGAAGAAATTACGATTGATGATTTTATGAAAGTGGATTTGCGCGTCGCACAAGTAATTCATGCTGAGCCAATTCCAAAAGCGGATCGCTTGCTTAAATTGCAACTTGATTTAGGCTATGAAAAGCGTCAAGTCGTATCAGGTATTGCAAAACATTACAAACCCGAAGATTTAATTGGGAAAAAAGTCATTTGCGTGACGAATTTAAAGCCTGTGAAATTGCGCGGAGAGCTGTCGCAAGGGATGATTTTAGCTGGGGAAAAAGATGGGGTATTGTCATTGGCGACAGTGGACGAATCGCTTCCAAACGGAGCTAAAGTGAAGTAAAGAGGTGTTGCAAAAACACCTCTTTGTTTCTATTTTGTAATGTAATTGTTATATAGCTGTGATTTATGTAACGGGATTGTGTGGTAAACTGAACATCGGAAGAAAAGAGGGGTTATATGTTATTTGATACACATGCACATTTAAATGCGACACAATTTAACGAAGATGTTGAACAAGTAATTGAACGAGCGCGTGCAGAAAGTGTGTCACATATTGTTGTTGTCGGCTTTGATCGACCAACTATTCAACGGGCAATGGAGTTAGCAGAGCAATATTCTTTTATTTACGCAGCTGTCGGATGGCACCCTGTCGATGCGATTCATATGACTGATGAAGATCTCATCATGATTGAGCGTTTGGCTGCGCATCCGAAAGTTGTCGCGCTCGGTGAAATGGGGCTTGACTATTATTGGGATCAATCACCGAAAGACGTACAAAAGGAAGTATTTCGAAAACAAATTCGTTTAGCGAAAAAAGTGAAGTTGCCGATTATTATACATAATCGCGATGCGACAGCCGATATTGTTGATATTTTACGAGAAGAGCGCGCTGAGGAAGTCGGAGGCGTGATGCATTGTTTTAGCGGAAGCATAGAAGTGGCGCGTCAATGTATGGATATGAATTTTTATATTTCGTTTGGCGGTCCTGTGACGTTTAAAAATGCCAAAAAACCGAAAGAAGTGGCGAAAGAAATTCCGCTTGATCGGTTGCTTATTGAAACGGACTGTCCGTATTTAACGCCACATCCGTTTCGAGGAAAACGGAATGAACCGAGCTACGTCAAATATATTGCCGAAGCGATCGCCGAATTAAAAGGTTTATCTTTTGAAGAAGTCGCCCAAAAAACGTCCGACAATGCGAAGCGATTATTCGGCATCATTTGATAGAGAATCGTGTCGATGATTAGGAAGACTTGTCTAAATAAAAGATGAAACGAGATTGTTCTACAACTTTTTTTACAAGCATACAATGAGCTTGTCGACAAGTCTTCCTTCCCTTATGAAAGAATATTTTGAATAATAGATAATAAGCTTCATAGAAAGGGAGGGTCGTCGCGATCATCTATCGGAAAAGGAGGCGTTTTTATTTTGATTACGTATGTAAAAAAATTATTGCAATCAACATCAAAAAAGAAGATTGCGCTTGCTACTGGAGGGTTTTTAGCCTTATCTGGCATGACGGGATATGCTAGTTATGAATGGACAAAAGAGACGGTGACGTTGTATGCAAACGGAAAAGAACAAAAAGTACGTACGCATGCCAATACGGTTGCTGAGCTACTAAAAGAACAAAATATTCAGTTAAAACAAGAAGATTTTATCTCTCCTTCCCCACAAACTAAAATTGTTGACCATTTAACCGTTAAGTGGGAAGCAAGTAAGCCGATTGTATTAGTCGTTGATGGGGTAGAAAAGAGATTAAGGACGACGGCGAAAACGGTGAAGGATGTATTGCATATTCAGCAAATCCAGCTTCGTGATTATGACGAAATATCACCAAACATTGACGAAAAAGTAAAAGACAACATGAAAATAGTGATAAGTAAAGCGTTTCCGATTACGGTAAATGACGGCGGCAAACAGCAACAAGTTTGGTCTACTTCGACTACGGTCGCTGACTTTTTAGCTAAACAACATATTACATTGCGGGAGCTGGATCGCGTTCAACCAAAATTGAATGACATGATTCAACCAAACACGAAAATAAACATTGTTCGAGTTGAAAAAGTCACCGATGTAGTGGAAGAACCAGTCAATTATACTGTTGTGGAAAAGAAAGATGCACGATTGGAAAAAGGGAAACAAAAAGTGATTAGCGAGGGAGAAAAAGGGCTTGTCGCGAAGCAATATGAAGTGATTTTAGAAAACGGAAAAGAAGTATCGCGCGAGCTTATTAAAACAGAGACGATTAAACAAAGTAAAAATCGTATTGTTGCCATCGGCACAAAACAAGCTCCGAGAATATTAGCTTCCCGTGGAAGCGGTGAGGTAGCTGAAGATCTTTATGTGATTGCCACAGCGTATACGGCGTATTGTGGTGGCTGTTCTGGAACGACTGCAACAGGTGTGAATTTACGTTCAAATCCAAACGCCAAGGTGATCGCTGTCGATCCGCGTGTCATTCCACTTGGAACAAAAGTATACGTAGAGGGGTATGGATATGCTGTTGCTTCAGATACAGGAGCGAATGTAAGAGGATATAAAATCGACGTATTTTTTCCCGATAAATCGACGGCATATCGTTGGGGAACGAAACGTGTGAAAATTAAAATTTTAAAATAACTGCAGAGGATTTCACGATCCTCTGTTTTTTTCGTTATAATGGGTGAAGAACAGTTAACAGATGGAGGTTTTTATGAAAATTAAGGAAATTATCGTTGTCGAAGGACGCGACGATACAGTGGCGATTCGCCGTGCGGTAGATGCAGATACGATTGAAACGAACGGAGCAGCGATTAATGAGGAAACGATTGAGCGCATTCGTTTAGCCCAGCAACAGCGAGGGGTGATTATTTTTACCGATCCTGATTACCCAGGGGAAAAAATTCGCAAAACAATTGCTGAGCGTGTACCGGGATGTAAACACGCATTTTTAACGCGTGAGGAAGCGAGAGGAAAGCACGGGAAAGGTCTCGGTGTTGAGCATGCTTCCATTGAAGCGATTCGCACAGCGCTTTTAAGTGTGTACGAAGAAATGATCGATCCGCAAGAGGAGATTTCATTTCAGCAGCTTGTCGATGCAGGATTAATCGGAGGCCCGCTAGCGCGCGCCCGGCGTGAAAAGTTAGGTAAATTATTAAAAATCGGATATACAAACGGAAAACAACTGCATAAACGGTTACAAATGTTTCAAATTTCAAAAGAACAGTTTGTGGAAGCGATGAAGCAAGTGGTACAGGAGGAAAAACATGTATAAAGATATTGCTACACCGACTCGTACGAAAGAAATTTTAGCGAAATACGGCTTTTCGTTTAAAAAAAGCCTTGGACAAAATTTTTTAATTGAACCGAATATTTTACATCGTATTGTTGATTTTGCTGAGCTTTCTGAACGGACAGGTGTCATCGAGATTGGACCGGGAATCGGTGCGCTTACAGAACAATTAGCGCGCCGAGCAAAAAAAGTGATTGCGTTTGAAATTGACCAGCGGCTTCTTCCTATTTTAGCGGATACGCTCTCCCCGTATTCAAACGTATCCGTTATTCACCAAGATATTTTAAAAGCTGACGTTCAACAAGTGATATCGGAACAGTTAGCGGATGTAGAAGATATTATGGTTGTTGCCAACTTACCATATTACGTCACGACACCGATCATTATGAAGTTGTTAACGGATCGTTTACCTATTCGTGGAATGGTCGTTATGTTGCAAAAAGAAGTAGCAGAGCGCATGGCGGCAAAGCCAGGAACGAAAGACTACGGTTCCTTAACGATTGCAGTTCAATATTATACACACGCGGAAACGGTCATGCATGTGCCACGAACGGTATTTGTACCGAAGCCGAATGTGGACTCTGCAGTCATTCGTTTATTGAAGCGAGAACAACCTGCTGTTGCTGTGTCGAATGAAGATTTTTTCTTTACTGTTGTTCGTGCGAGTTTTGGACAGCGGCGGAAAACGATTTTAAACAATTTAATGAGTCACTTGCCAAACGGCAAACAGAAAAAAGAACAAATTGAAAAGGCGCTTGAGGGTGCCCGTATTGATCCGAAACGAAGAGGAGAAACGCTTACTATCGCTGAATTTGCTATTTTGAGCGACCAACTATACGACTTTTTTTCACAGGAGGCTTAAAGCCTCTTTTTTTTACACGTTCGATCCTTTCGTTGCATATGTTACAAACAAAACAAACGAAAGGGCGGGTGTGTATGATTCAAATCGGGGATATTGTTGCACGGAAATCGTATGAATGTGACATTTTGTTTCGAGTCATTGATATAAAAGAAAAAGAGGGGGAAAAAGAAGCGATTTTGTACGGAGAAGACGTTCGGCTCATCGCAGACGCTCCATTTTCTGATTTAGTTGTTATTGATGAGCGGGAAAAAAAGAAGCGAGAAGAAAAGGAGAAACAACATATTGAGCAATGTTATAAATTGCTGCGTCAAGATTATCGATTGTTGCGGGAAAAAAGCGAATATGAAGCGACCGGTGGATACGAAGTGAAAATGGATTTTTTCCAACTTCCAGGACGAGTGCTTCATATTGATGGAGACCCGCTTTATTTACGAAAATGTATGCAGTTGTATGAACGAATTGGGGTTCCGGTATATGGGGTTCATTGTCCTGAAACAGATATGCCTGATCGTATTATTCCGCTGCTTGAACAAGTGCGTCCAGATATTTTAGTTGTCACTGGGCATGATGCGTATTCAAAATCAAAAGGATCGATGGATGATTTAAAAGCGTATCGTCATTCGAAATATTTTGTGCAAACGGTGCGACAGGCACGCAAAAAAATTCCGAATCTCGATCAACTCGTCATTTTCGCTGGCGCTTGTCAATCTCATTTTGAATCGCTTATTCGGGCAGGTGCGAACTTTGCTAGCTCGCCTGCACGCGTCAATATTCATGCACTTGATCCTGTATATATCGTCTCGCGCATTAGTTTCACTCCTTTTATGGATCGTGTCAATGTATGGGATGTATTAAGAAATACGTTAACGGGGGAAAAAGGGCTTGGCGGTGTCGAGACGCGAGGTGTGTTGCGAACCGGAATGCCTTTTCGGACGATTGCTGAGCAAACATAAACAAATGCCTCTTGTCTTTTTGCCATTATGGTAAAAAGACAAGATGAGGCAATATCATTTTGTTTTTAACGTTTTTTATACATAATTTTTTTTATTATTGTCCATAATAAAGACAAAAGTATTGACATAAAATATTTTTTGTTGATATAATTCTTATTTTTTGACTTATTTATTTGTATTTGTTATACTACATAATAGTGAGGTGGATACGATGGGAAAAACATTGTCGGAAATTAAAAAAGTTCTGGATTCGAACCTAGGTAAAAGATTGACGTTAAAGGCGAACGGTGGGCGTCGAAAGACAATCGAGCGTTGCGGCGTGTTAGCCCAAACATATCCGTCCGTATTTGTCGTTGAACTTGATCAAGAAGAAAACGCTTTTGAACGTGTATCATATAGTTATGCAGACATATTGACAGAGACGGTGCAACTTACATTTTTAGATGACGAACAAGTAGCGATGAGCAGCTCACATTCATAACGGTTAAGGAGGCGACCGATATCGGTAGTCTCTTTTTTTATGGCTATTGAAAAGGCACGTATTTGTTCACTATTTTTTGTGGTAAAATGTCGATAGAAGTTTGAAGTCGGAAAAGTAGGTGAACAAGTTGAGGTTGTTAGTGAAGGCACCAGCGAAAATTAATTTATCTCTCGATGTATTACATAAGCGTCCGGACGGTTACCATGAAGTCAAAATGGTAATGACGACAATTGACTTAGCTGACCGTGTAGAGTTAATGGATTTGTATTGTGATAAGATTCAAATTATCTCCCACAATCGTTTTGTGCCGGATGATGAACGAAATTTAGCGTATCAAGCCGCGAAATTGTTGAAAGAAAAGTTTGGCGTTCGTCGCGGTGTAGCCATTTCTATTACGAAATGTATCCCTGTTGCAGCAGGTCTTGCAGGTGGGAGTAGCGATGCTGCTGCAACGTTGCGTGGGTTAAATAAACTTTGGGGGTTAGGTTTAAGCTTAGATGAGCTTGCTGAAATTGGTGCAGAAATCGGTTCAGATGTTCCGTTTTGTGTGTATGGAGGAACAGCAATTGCCACAGGGCGAGGAGAAAAAATTGAACATATCCCTGCCCCTCCACCAAGTTGGGTCATTTTAGCGAAGCCAACAATCGGTGTATCAACGGCGGATGTGTATCGCAATTTGAATTTACAATCTGTTGATCATCCGAATGTAGACGGAATGGTTGCTGCCATTAAAGAAAAAGATTACGAAAAAATTTGTGCGCTCGCGGGGAACGTGCTAGAAAGTGTCACATTAAACATGCATCCCGAAGTAGCTCAAATTAAAGAACAAATGAAGCGTTTTGGAGCAGATGTATCATTAATGAGTGGTAGTGGTCCAACCGTATTTGGCCTTGTTCAACACGATTCGCGTTTGCAACGTGTATATAACGGTTTGCGGGGCTTTTGTGAACACGTATATGCTGTTCGATTAATCGGGGAAAGGCACGAACAATAAGGAGGTTATCACATGAAATTAAGGCGAAGCAGTCGGCTTGTGGATATGACGCACTATTTGCTTTATCACCCACATCAACTTGTACCGCTGACTTTTTTTGCAGAGCGATATGGATCAGCAAAATCGTCTATTAGCGAAGATTTAGCTATTATTAAGCAAACGTTTGAGCAACAAGGAATCGGTTTGTTGCGCACGCTTCCTGGAGCTGCCGGAGGAGTGCAATATGTCCCGAAAATGTCAGAAGCAGAAGCAAAACAGTTTATTCAGCAATTATGTACAAGCTTAGCAGACCCTGATCGATTATTACCAGGGGGTTATTTGTACATGACGGATTTGCTCGGTGATACGCGCATCGTCAACCAAATTGGGCGTTTATATGCTTCTGCGTTTGCGCATGAACATATTGATTTTGTTGTAACGGTTGCTACAAAAGGAATTCCGTTAGCTTATGCGGTTGCAAGTTTTTTAAATGTACCTGTCGTCATTATTCGTCGTGATAGTAAAGTAACGGAAGGATCAATGGTCAGCATCAATTACGTGTCCGGTTCATCGAAACGCATTCAAACGATGGTTTTATCTAAGCGGAGTTTAAAAGAAGGAGCAAACGTCTTAATTGTTGATGATTTTATGAAAGCCGGCGGAACAATTAACGGCATGATTAGTTTGCTTTCAGAGTTTCGTGCAAACGTTGTTGGCATTGGTGTGCTTGTCGAGTCGGAAGAAGCAGAAGAGCGACTCGTTGATGAATATGTTTCCCTTGTGAAACTAACGTCTGTGAATGTCAAAGAAAAACAAATTACCGTAGAAGAAGGAAACTACTTTCATTTTGTCAAATAAAATAAATGATTTTTACATACAGGAGGAAGAGACATGAAAGTTGTGCACACAAATCAAGCTCCACAAGCGATTGGACCATACTCTCAAGGCATTATCGTTAACAATATGTTTTACAGCTCTGGGCAAATTGCTTTAACGCCGGAAGGAGAAATGGTACAAGGGGACATTCAAGCACAAACGCATCAAGTATTCAAAAACTTACAAGCCGTGCTTGAAGCGGCAGGGGCGTCTTTAGAAACAGTTGTAAAAACAACAGTATTTTTAAAAGATATGAATGATTTTGCAGCGATGAATGAAGTATACGGCCAATATTTTCGCGATCATAAACCAGCGCGTTCCGCTGTTGAAGTTGCCCGCTTGCCAAAAGATGCGTTAATTGAAATTGAAGTCGTTGCACTTGTCAAACAATCGTAAAAAAATTTTTTTCATGTTAGCAGGAAAATAAAAAACGACGTGGAATAAATTCACTTAAGTTCTTATATAGGGAAAAGGTGGTGAACAGAATGGAAGTGACTGACGTGAGATTACGCCGCGTGAATACCGAAGGACGTATGAGAGCGATTGCTTCGATTACGTTGGATCATGAATTTGTCGTTCATGACATCCGCGTGATTGAAGGCAATAACGGCTTGTTTGTCGCTATGCCAAGCAAGCGTACTCCTGACGGGGAATTCCGTGACATCGCTCATCCAATTAACTCAACAACCCGCGGGAAAATTCAAGAAGCTGTTTTAGCTGAATATCACCGTGCTGGTGAGTTGGAAAAAGAGCTTGAAGAAGCAGGTGCTTCGTAAATCATAAGAGAGGACCCTTTCGTTACAAGAGGGTCCTTTTCATATGCAAAATAATGTTCATCCTATTAATAAAGAACATATAGTGAAAATGATGAATTTTTTTGGTAGATGACAATGTTTCCTTGAAATACATACATAATTGATATATATTCAATATGGATAAAGAGAGGTATGGAGGCCTTACGATGAAACGATATGCGATCATTTTAGCGGCTGGACAGGGAACGCGTATGCGTTCAAAGCTGTATAAAGTGTTGCACCCTGTCTGTGGAAAGCCGATGGTACAACATGTAGTGGATGCCATTTCTACGTTACATGTCGATCGATTAATTACAGTTGTTGGTTTTGGAGCAGAACGAGTGAAAGAACAACTTGGCAATCAAAGTGAGTACGTCATTCAAGAACAACAGCTTGGGACGGCGCATGCTGTCATGCAAGCAGCACCTCATTTAGCTGATAAAGATGGTGTAACTCTCGTTGTTTGTGGAGATACACCACTGATCACCTCAGAAACGATGGAAGCGCTTTTACAACATCATTTACAGACGAAAGCGAAAGCAACGATTTTAACCGCCCTTGCAGAAGATCCAACTGGATATGGTCGCATTGTCCGAAATCAAGATGGACATGTCGAAAAAATTGTAGAACATAAAGATGCAACAGAAGAAGAGCGAATGATTCGTGAAATTAATACAGGAACGTATTGTTTTGATAATCGTGCGCTATTTGAAGCGCTGACGAAAGTGTCGAACGATAATGCGCAAGGGGAATATTATTTACCAGATGTCATCGAAATTTTGAAAAAACAAGGCGAAATTATTTCAGCGTACGAAACACCAATATTTGAAGAAACGTTAGGCGTGAATGACCGCATTGCACTTGCGCAAGCAGAAAAAATTATGCGTATGCGCATTCATCGTAAACATATGGCAAATGGCGTGACAATCATTGATCCTGAGCATACGTATATAGCACCTGATGTGTACATTGGACAGGATACGGTCATTTATCCTGGGACATGGATTGAAGGCGATACGGTAATTGGTGAAAATTGCATCATCGGACCGAATAGCGAAATTAAAAATAGTCGTATTGGTGACAATACATCGATTCGTCATTCTGTTGTACATGACAGCGAAGTAGGCAAAGATGTAACGATCGGTCCATTTGCCCACATTCGTCCGCTATCTAAAATTGGCGACGATGTGAGAATCGGAAACTTTGTCGAAATTAAAAAAGCGACGTTTGGAAATGGAAGTAAAGCATCGCACTTAAGCTATATCGGGGATGCTGAAGTAGGTGCTGATGTGAATATCGGTTGTGGTACGATTACGGTAAATTATGATGGGGTAAATAAATATGTGACAAAAATTGAAGATGGTGCGTTTATCGGCTGTAACTCAAACTTAATTGCCCCTGTCGTTGTAGGAAGCGGAGCATACGTAGCGGCCGGATCAACTATTACCGATGATGTACCTAACCGAGCTTTAGCTATTGCCCGCGCTCGGCAAACAAATAAAGAAAATTATGTTGAGCGTCTACAAGAAAAGAAAAAATCCTAATGGAGGTTTACTTACCCATGTCTCAGTATTTGAATTCTAATTTAAAGTTATTTTCGTTAAATTCGAATCCGATTTTAGCCCGAGAAATCGCAAAAGTCATTGGCGTTGAACTAGGAAAATGCTCCGTTTCTCGTTTTAGCGACGGGGAAATTCAAATTAACATTGAAGAAAGTATTCGTGGCTGCGATGTTTATGTTATTCAATCAACAAGCGCCCCTGTAAATGAACATTTGATGGAATTGCTTATTATGATTGACGCATTAAAGCGAGCGTCTGCCAAAACCATTAATATTGTTATACCGTACTACGGATATGCTCGCCAAGATCGGAAAGCCCGTTCTCGCGAGCCGATCACTGCAAAATTGGTTGCTAATTTATTAGAAACAGCGGGTGCTTCTCGTGTCATTACACTTGATTTGCACGCACCACAAATTCAAGGATTTTTTGATATTCCAATCGACCACTTAATGGGTGTGCCGATTTTAGCAGATTACTTTAAAGAAAAACAGCTTGATGACATTGTCATTGTTTCTCCAGACCACGGCGGTGTGACGCGCGCGCGGAAAATGGCAGATCGCCTAAAAGCGCCTATTGCCATTATTGACAAACGCCGTCCAAGACCAAATGTGGCGGAAGTGATGAACATTATTGGTAATGTGCAAGGGAAAACGACAATTTTAGTGGACGATATTATTGATACAGCTGGAACAATTACTTTAGCAGCAAATGCGTTAGCTGAGCATGGGGCGAAAGAAGTGTATGCATGTTGTACGCACCCTGTTTTATCAGGTCCAGCGATTGAACGAATTCAAAACTCGAAAATTAAAGAGCTTGTTGTAACGAATACGATTGCTATTCCTGAAGAAAAGAAAACGAATAAAATTGTAGAGCTATCTGTTGCCCCGCTTATCGGTGAAGCAATTATTCGCGTACACGAAGAACAATCAATTAGCGCATTGTTCGATTAATGGCGTTTAGACCTTCCTATTTTAGGGGAAGCTATGAGCGATTCTAAAATAGGAAGGTGATTTCATTGTTACAACTTCAATTACGTACAGATCATCGACGCTCTTATGTTAAACAAATGCGAAAACATGGTCACATCCCAGCTGTTTTGTACGGAAAAAAAACGAATAGCCAATCGGTTTTTGTTGATGCGGCCGAGTTTTTGAAACAATGGCGGGCTGTTGGCGGGAGCGGTCTTTTAGACGCGAAACTAAATGGCGATCATATTCGCATCATCGTTCGTGATATGCAAAAGCATCCGATTCGCCATGATGTCATTCATATTGACTTTTTAGCGGTTGATGCAAAGACAGAAATTGATGTTCACGTTCCTATTCATTTGGTTGGTGAAGCAGCAGGTGTAAAAGACGGTGGTGTACTGCAGCAGGCGATGCATCAATTGTCCATTCGGGCGTTACCGTCAAATATTCCACCGTCCATCGATATAGACATAGCAAATTTACAAGTAGGCGATGTTGTTACAGTTTCACATATTCAAACGAACGGTGTTTATGAAATCAATCATGATCCGACAGAAGTGATCGCGTCGATCTTGCCACCGAAGCAAGAAGAAGAAATTCATAGCGGTGAAGAACAAGAACCAGGAAAACCGGAATCGGAAGAAGGACGCGAAACAACGCCGTGACGGACGTAGCCATCATTGGTTACGTCTTTTGCAGTATGGAGAGAAGGAGCAGAAGAAATGGCAAAACTGTTTGTTGGTTTAGGCAACCCCGGGAAAGAGTATGAGCAAACGAGACATAATGTAGGTTTTATGGTCGTTGACGAGCTTGCTCATCGCTGGGGTTTTGCCCTTAATCAAACGAAGTTTCAAGGTATATTTGCAAGTGGTATCATTTCGGGGGAAAAAGTCATATTGTGCAAACCGCTTACATATATGAACTTATCGGGCGAATGTGTTCGTCCGTTGATGGATTATTATGACATTGATGTCGATGATGTGATTGTCATTTATGACGACTTAGACTTACCGACAGGGACGGTTCGCTTACGCCCGAAAGGAAGTGCGGGCGGGCATAATGGGATGAAATCACTTATTCATCATTTGAAGACAGAGCAATTTAAACGCATCCGTATCGGTATCGATCGCCCGAAAAATGGCATGAAAGTGAGCGACTACGTATTAGGTCGGTTTACAGCTGAAGAAAAAATAAATATCGATCAAGCGATTCAAAAGGCAGCTGATGCGTGCGAGAGATCGTTACACATTCCATTCGCTCAAGTGATGAATGAATTCAATAAATAATTGAATAATTTCCTCCTAAATGGTTCAAAATGTATTCGATTAAATCAACCATTTAGGAGGGAATGCGATATGGCATTACACTATTATTGCCGTCATTGCGGCATGAAAATGGGGACGCTTGATGTGCTCGATTTAGAAAGTGAGCAATTAGGTTTTCATCGCTTAACGGAAGAAGAAAAATTAGATATGATCCAGTATCTCCCTTCAGGAGAAATTTACGTAAAGTCCATTTGTGAACATTGCCAAGAAGCATTAGATCAGAATCCTGATCTTCATCAATATGAAAAGTTTATTCAATAATTGGCTTTGGGGGTCCCAAAGCGTTTTTGTATTTATGTTGGAGAGGAGGGAATTTTTTGCGAGGCTTAAGACAGTATTTTATTAATCATGCGGACATGCAATCGGTTGCAGAGGGCATTCGCAATGGGTTAAAAGAGCAGCTTGTGACAGGTTTATCTGGCTCGGCCCGTTCTGTTTTTATTTCTTCTTTGTATGAGGAGACAGAACGGCCTTTATGCATTGTAACGCACAATTTATTTCAAGCACAAAAAATATATGACGATCTGATTCAATTAGTGGATGAGGAGGAAGTATTTCTTTATCCCGTCAATGAATTAATTGCAGCTGAATTAGCTGTAGCTAGTCCAGAATTGAGAGCACAACGTTTAGAAGTATTAAACTATTGGTGTGAACGGAAAAAAGGAATCGTCATCGCTCCAATTGCCGCATTGCGACGACTACTTCCACCAAAAGATGTATGGGAACGTTATCAACTTCATTTTCGCGTTGGTGGGCAAGTGGACGTCGAACGTTGTTTAAAACAATTTGTTGCGATGGGATACGAGCGCGTATCAGTCGTTTCAACGCCAGGGGAGTTTAGCGTTCGAGGAGGCATTATTGATATTTATCCCCTTACTGCAGAGCTTCCTTATCGCATTGAGTTATTTGATATTGAAATTGAGTCGATTCGGACGTTTGCAGTTGACGATCAACGTTCGGTAGCTGAAATAGATGAGGTATTCATCGGTCCAGCGACGGAACTCATTATTGAACAACAACATATGGCTGAAGCTATTCAAAAGCTAGAAGTACAATTTCATGATACGTTGCAGCATATTCATGATGAAAAGACGAAAAATCGTTTATACGAACATATGTCGTTTGAATTGGAACAGCTGAAAAATGGAAAATCAATCGAAGAAATGTACAAGTATTTCTCGTTCTTTTACCCTTCGGCTGCGAGTTTGCTAGATTATATTCCAGACAACGGTGTAGTTGTCATTGATGAAATGAGTCGCATTCAAGAAGTAGCAGAAAAACTCGAGCAAGAAGAGGCAGAGTGGTATACGAAATTATTGGAAGAAGGAAAAATTGTACAAAACGTATCGATTTCTCATTCGTTTCCTGAAGTGTTACAAAAGCGGATGAGGCAAACGATTTATTTGTCTTTATTTTTACGTCATATCCCATATACACACCCGCAAAATATTGTCAATATATCTTGCAAGCAAATGCAAGTGTTCTATAGTCAAATGCAATTGTTAAAGGTGGAAATTGAACGTTGGCAAAAGGGAAACTATGCTGTTGTGTTGCTAGCGGGGGACGAAGAACGAGCGAAAAAGCTGAAACGAACGTTGGAAGATTATGAGATTGATGCCATTCAAATCGGAAAAGACGATGCATTATTCCATGGGAAATGTCAAATCGTTCCGTCTGGGCTCGTCGCAGGATTTGAATTGTCAATGCAAAAGCTTGCCGTCATTACTGAAGAAGAGCTATTTAAAAAACGACTGAAACGTCCCATGCGACGTCAAAAATTGTCGAATGCGGAGCGTATTAAAAGTTATACGGACTTAAAAGTTGGTGACTATGTCGTTCACGTCAATCACGGAATCGGGAAATATTTAGGAATCGAAACGTTAGAAATTAACGGAATCCATAAAGATTACATTCATATTCAATATCAAGGGAATGATACGTTATACGTTCCTGTTGATCAAATGGATCTCGTCCAAAAATATGTTGGTTCAGAAGGAAAAGAACCGAAAATTTATAAACTAGGCGGAACAGAATGGAAGAAAGTAAAAAAGAAAGTAGAGTCTTCCGTTCAAGATATTGCCGAAGATTTAATGAAATTGTA
Source organism: Anoxybacillus ayderensis (assembly GCF_013761015.1). Taxonomy (NCBI): domain Bacteria; kingdom Bacillati; phylum Bacillota; class Bacilli; order Caryophanales; family Anoxybacillaceae; genus Anoxybacillus; species Anoxybacillus ayderensis. Next base: position 26,583 of record NZ_JACDUV010000011.1, on the reverse strand, counting down.
CGCGGAGCGAGAAGCGAGCAAAGGATATGCCTTCTCACCTGATAATGAAATGCAACGGGAATTTGAAGCAGCGTTCCCATATCAAGAAACGGAAGATCAGCTTCGTTCGATTCGTGAAATTAAACGAGATATGGAAAGCGAGCGCCCGATGGATCGGCTATTATGTGGGGATGTTGGTTATGGGAAAACAGAAGTCGCGTTGCGTGCCGCATTTAAAGCGATTATGGACGGAAAACAAGTCGCATTTCTCGTTCCAACGACGATTTTAGCCCAGCAACATTATGAAACGGTCCGTGAACGTTTCCAAGGATATCCGATTAACGTCGGTTTATTAAGTCGTTTCCGTACAAAAAAACAACAAGCGGAAACGATCCAAGGCTTAAAAGACGGCACAATCGATATGGTGATTGGTACGCATCGGCTTTTATCAAAAGATGTATCGTTTAAAGATTTAGGTTTATTAATTATTGACGAGGAACAACGATTCGGTGTTGCTCATAAAGAAAAAATTAAACAATTAAAAACAAATATTGATGTATTAACATTAACCGCTACACCGATCCCGCGCACGTTGCATATGTCGCTTATCGGTGTCCGCGATTTATCTGTCATCGAAACACCTCCGGAAAATCGTTTCCCCGTACAAACGTATGTGATGGAATATAGTCCGATCATTGTGCGAGAAGCGATTGAGCGCGAAATGGCGCGCGGAGGACAAGTGTTTTTCCTTTATAATCGCATTGAAGATATCGATCGCAAAGCGGAAGAAATTTCGATGCTCGTGCCTGATGCGCGCGTCACGTATGCGCACGGAAGAATGTCCGAACATGAATTAGAGGCGGTCATGCTTGCGTTTTTAGAAGGACAGTACGATGTGTTAGTAAGTACGACGATTATCGAAACAGGCGTCGACATTCCAAATGTAAATACGTTAATTGTTTATGATGCCGACAAAATGGGTCTTTCCCAACTGTACCAATTGCGTGGGCGAGTGGGGCGTTCCAATCGTATTGCGTATGCGTATTTTACGTATCGAAAAGATAAAGTGTTAAATGAAATAGCCGAAAAACGATTACAAGCGATTAAGGAGTTTACAGAGCTTGGATCTGGTTTTAAAATTGCGATGCGCGATTTGTCTATTCGAGGAGCTGGAAACTTATTAGGGGCACAGCAACACGGGTTTATTGATTCCGTCGGTTTTGAGCTTTATTCCCAAATGTTGAAAGAAGCTATTGAAGAACGACGAGGAATGAAGCAAGAAAAACCGTTTGAAGTAGAAATTGATGTAGAAGTTGATGCGTATATTCCGGAGCACTACATTTCAAATGAACAACAAAAAATCGAGATGTATAAACGATTCCGCGCACTTGACTCGTTAGAGGAACTCGAACAACTGCGAGAAGAAATGTTAGACCGTTTCGGTGAGTATCCAGATGAAGTGGCGTATTTATTCCAAATTGCAGAAATGAAAATATATGCAAAACAGCATCTCGTTCAGTCTATTAAGCAAACGAAACAAGAAATTACGATTTTGTTCTCACAAGAAACGACAAAGCAAATCGATGTCAGCAAATTGTTTAAACTCGGTGAGCCGTATGGAAGAGACGTTGGGTTTGGCATGGACGGCGATCAATTTAAAATTGTCGTTCATACGAAAGGGATGAAACCACAACAATGGATGATGATCATTTATGAGTTGCTAAAAGGGTTAAAATATGCTAAAAAATAATTGATTAATACATGTTTACTGTTTATAAATAAGTGGCAATGATGAAGATGGGGGATTTTCACTTTTTAAAAAAAATCCCCCTTCATTGTGTATATAACTTCGCTTGTTACGGATACTAATCACAACAATGGTGAATTATTCAACTGCTTCACCAGTGCCATTTTTAATAACTACATGAAAGTGAGGCATCGATAGATGAAAGCAACAGGTATTGTTCGACGAATTGATGATTTAGGACGAGTAGTCATTCCGAAAGAAATTCGCAGAACACTTCGCATTCGTGAAGGAGACCCGCTTGAAATATTTGTTGACCGTGATGGTGAGGTCATTTTGAAAAAGTATTCGCCGATTAGCGAACTAGGCGACTTTGCAAAAGAGTACGCTGAGGCTCTATTTGACAGCTTAGGACAACCTGTGCTCATTTGTGATCGCGATGTATTTATCGCAGTAGCAGGTGGATCGAAAAAAGAGTATTTAAACAAAAGCGTAAGTGAACTTGTTGAAAAAGTGATGGAAGATCGCCAGTCCGTTTTGCATACGGAAGAAACAAACGTGTCATTTGCACAAGCCCATGAAGAGCATATGCAATCATACGTGATTGCACCGATTATTGCTGGAGGGGATCCAATCGGGGCAGTTATTATTTTCTCAAAAGATAAAACACTTGGTGAAGTGGAGCATAAAGCAGCAGAAACAGCCGCGAGCTTCCTTGCTCGTCAAATGGAACAATAAAGGTAGCATCTCGCTACCTTTTTTTGATGTATCATTATACGTGACTGAAAAGGTGAAAGGCTATGGAAAGAAAAGATTGGTTGCGCGGAGCGTTCATATTGACGCTTGCGGCCTTATTTACAAAAATATTGAGCGCTTTTTATCGTATTCCGTATCAAAATATTGCGGGTGATGTTGGATTTTATATTTACCAACAAGTTTATCCGTTTTACGGTATTTTTCTTGCTTTATCGATGTATGGATACCCTGTTGCGATTTCAAAACTGATTGCTCAAAATAAACAGCCAACATATGAGTTTGCGGTTGTGCGGTTTTCTTTTTATTTTTTATCATTCATCAGCGTTATCATGTTTTCCATTTTGTATTTTGGTGCCTCGTTTTTTGCGATCATGATGGGAGATGATCAATTAGCTCCCCTTATTCGTGTGATTTCGTTTGCCTTTTTGCTTCTCCCATTTACTTCTGTTTTGCGCGGATATTTTCAAGGGAGAGAGGAGATGATTCCGACAGCTGTTTCACAAGTCGTGGAGCAGTTCACACGTGTAGTAGCTATTTTGTTTCTATCTTTTCTTTTGCTTCATCGCGGATTTACCGTTTATGAAGCAGGGGCTGGTGCGATGTTTGGCTCGCTCATAGGAAGTTTTGCAGCGCTTTTCGTTCTCGTTGCGTATATGTTGCGAAGACGAATGAATGCCTATACGGGAATACAATTGCCAAAACAGGAAAAAAGAAAAGTGCTGTCATTTTTAGCGATTCATGGAGTGACGATTTGCTTAGCAAACATGGTGCTCGTTTTAATGCAGCTCGTTGACTCATTTACTCTTTTACCTTTGCTGCAACAAGCAGGATTACATGAGCTAGCTAAAACGGCGAAAGGAATTTATGACCGTGGTCAACCGTTCATTCAACTTGGAACCGTAGCCGCTACTTCTTTTTCGTTAGCGCTTGTGCCGATGTTATCGCGCGAACAAGCACAACGTGAAGGGATATATACAGCTGTTCGGGTAGCTTTTGTTATTGGGTTGGGGGCAGCAGTTGGTTTAGTTTGTATATTAAAACAAGCGAATATCATGTTGTTTAAAGATCATGCTGGTGCGATCGAGCTAACGATTTTGTCCATTTGTATTCTTTTTACTTCGTTGACGTTAACGTTTATTGCGATTTTACAAGGAATTGGGGATGTATTTCGCCCGCTTTCCATCGTATGTATAGGTATGGTAACGAAGTGGGTGTTAAATATATGTCTTGTTCCTTTATGGCATACGGTTGGAGCAGCAGTGGCGACATTCTTTGCCTATGTTGTCATGTGTACAAGCGCTCTTTTTTATGTGCAAAAACAAATGTCTCGCCCGTTGCTTTCATTCGTTACAGTCATTCAGACGATGCAAGCGGCTGCGGTGATGGCAATCATTTTAATCGGATACATCATGTTAACGAACGAGTTACCTGTTCATCAAGGAAGGCTATTTTCATCGCTTCAAGCAATTGTTGGCGTTTTTATAGGGGCGTTTGTTTATATTATAATGGTCGTTAAAAAGGGAGTTTTCGCTGAGAAAGAATTACTTGCCATTCCACTTGGTCGTTATTTAACAAACATCAAACAAAGAAAGGCTGGATAGTCATGGGTACAATTACAATTGTCGGTCTTGGGGCAGGAGATATAGATCAACTGTCTTTAGGTGTGTACCGTACGTTAAAACAAGCGGAGCGCCTCTTTTTGCGGACAAAAGATCATCCTGTTGTTGCACAATTAGAAGCAGAAGGGATATACGCTCAATCATTTGACGATATATATGAAAAATATGATCAATTTGAACAAGTGTATGAACATATTGTTGCTTTTCTTTGTGAAGAAGTAAAAAAAGGGGATGTCGTATATGCTGTGCCAGGACATCCACTTGTTGCTGAGCGCACAGTAAAGTTATTGCTTGAAAAACGAGATCATATATCCGTTCGCATTGAAGGAGGACAAAGCTTTCTTGATGCGCTATTTGCCGCAGTTCGTCTCGATCCGATTGAAGGGTTTCAATTGATTGATGCGACTTCATTTCAATCGGACGAAATTCAATTGAGAAATCATATCATTTTTTGTCAAGTATATGACTCGTTTATTGCATCCGATGTCAAATTAGCTCTATTAGAAAAATTACCGCACGATTATCCGGTTTTTATCGTTTATGCAGCAGGAAGTAAACAAGAGCGCATCGAAAAAGTTCCACTATACGAGCTTGATCGCGGGATGACGGTTAACAATTTAACGAGCGTTTATGTACCGAAAGTAGAAACTGATGAGCTTTTGTACCATGATTTCATTACTTTACGACGTGTCATTGCGACGTTGCGTGGGCCGAACGGTTGTCCTTGGGATCGAAAACAAACACACGAGTCGCTGAAAAAATACTTGCTTGAAGAAGCATATGAGCTTCTTGATGCAATTGATCAGCAAGACGATGAAAACATGGTTGAAGAGCTCGGCGACGTATTATTACAAGTCATGCTTCATGCTCAAATTGGAGAAGATGAAGGAATGTTTTCGATTGATGACGTTATTCGCGCCGTTACAGAAAAAATGATTCGCCGTCATCCACACGTATTTGGGGATGTTCATGTCGAGCATGCTGAAGAGGTTGTACGTAACTGGCAAGCGATAAAGCAGGAGGAAAAAGCAAGGGAGTCTCTTTCATTGCTTGACGATGTGGCTAAAGCGTTACCAGGCACATTGCGAGCATATGAATATCAAAAAAAGGCAGCGGAAGTTGGATTTGATTGGTCGGAAGTAGAGTCGATGTGGCGTAAAGTGGAAGAAGAAATGAATGAAGTGAAACAAGAAGCCGATCGCATGGATGAACAAAAATTAAAAATGGAGTTTGGTGATTTATTGTTTGCACTTATTAACGTATGTCGATACTATAAAGTCAATCCTGAAGAAGCATTAGCGATGGCGAACGAAAAGTTTTATCGTCGTTTTCAATACATCGAACAAAAAGTAAAACAAAGCGGGAAAGATTGGAGATCATATTCGCTAGACCAACTAGATGAAATATGGGAAGAAGCAAAAAGGGAGGGGTTATAATATGCGACTCGATAAGTTTTTAAAAGTTTCTCGGCTTATTAAAAGAAGAACGTTGGCGAAAGAAGTAGCTGAGCAAGGACGTGTATTTATTAACGGTCAACAAGCGAAAGCAAGTTCAACAGTAAAAATAGGCGATGAAATGATGATCCAATTTGGTCAAAAACATGTGACAGTAAAAGTGCTCGGATTGCAGGAGCATGCGAAAAAAGAAGAAGCGAGCGCCTTATACGAAATCGTAAAAGAAGAGCGAGTGGAATAGCTTGTTCTAAACCATTTCCCCCCCTCATACACTTGTACAAATGATCGTTGTGAGGGGGAGACAATGATGACACAAAATATCGGAAATAAAGGACCGATTCAAGAACACGACATTATGATGCGCGGTCGCCGCACGTTAGAAATTACAGGTGTGAAGCAAGTCGAAAGCTTTGATAATGAAGAATTTTTATTAGAAACGGTTATGGGTTTTTTGTCTATTAAAGGACAAAGTTTACAAATGAAAAACTTAGATGTAGATAAAGGAATTGTGTCAATTAAGGGAAAAATTTTCGAGATCGTTTATTTGGACGAACATCATACGGAGAAAGCTAAAGGATTCTTTAGCAAGTTGTTTAAATGAGTTTACATGTGCAATTTACGACTTTGCTTGCGATGATTGGAACAGGGATCGTCATCGGTGCATCTTTTGATACATACGCACATATATTCAATCGTTCCGAACGTCATCGGCTGATCGTATGGATTGCAGATATTCTTTTTTGGATTGTGCAAGCGTTATATGTATTTTACACGTTGTTGCTCGTGAATAATGGGCAGATTCGCTTGTACATTTTTTTAGCTATTTTATGTGGGTACGCTGCTTATCAAGCGTTATTTCAAAATATGTATGTTCGCTTGTTGCAACACATCATTCGCATCGTTGTGATGTTATATCGTTTCCTTATGCGTTTATTTTATTACATCATCGTATTTCCACTCCGACTTCTTTACCGTTTTTTTGTTTTTTTATTGATCGCTACTTGTCATTTTGTTTTATCCATTGGTAAAATTTTATATAAAGTCGTATATGTATGTATACGCTTTTTATTGCAACCTTTTATATGGATTGGACATTTCATTTGGCGAAAAACTCCGCTTCGCTTTCAAGCAGCGGTTGGACGTTTCTTTCATATTGGAAAAGGGTTTCTCATCAAAATCACGAATATATTTAGGAAAAAAGGGTAATGAAGAAGGAGCGGTGAAAAACATGGGCGCCCCACAAAAAAGCAAAGTAAAAAAAATTCAAACGTCGTATGTTATTCAACAAGAAAAACAAGAACATAAAAAGGCGCGGCGTCGTAAAAAAATTGTTATTCGTTTTAGCTTTGTGGCAACGATAGCGTTAGCCGCTTCTTCGCTGTTTTTATATACGATGATGGAACAATCTTCCGCAATCGATCAACAAATAAAAACGAAAGAGCAGCTAGAAGAAAAGTTGCGCACGTTGCAAAAAGATGAAAAAAGATTAAAAGAAGAGATCAAAAAATTAAATGATGATAAATATATTGCCGAATTGGCGCGAAAACAATATTTTTTGTCGAAAGAAGGAGAAATTATTTTCATCACTCCTGATGAGTAAAAGAGATAGGCATAAGGCTTATTGACACTTGTTTTTTTCATTATGTATAATGAAAGAAACGATTTTTCAGATTTTAAGGAGGAGCACTTTTTTTATGTCAATTGAAGTAGGCAGCAAGTTACAGGGAAAAGTAACGGGCATTACAAAATTCGGAGCGTTTGTTGAGTTACCAGAAGGCGCGACAGGCTTAGTGCACATTAGTGAAGTAGCTGACAGCTATGTAAAAGACATTAACGAACATCTTAAAGTAGGCGATGTTGTCGAAGTTCGTGTCATTAATGTTGAGAAAGATGGAAAGATTGGCTTATCGATCAAAAAGGCAAAAGAACAAGCTTCACGTCCGCGCAATAAAGGAAATGATCGCGCTTCAAAAGAAAGCTTTGAGCAAAAAATTAGCCGTTTCTTGAAAGAAAGTGAAGATCGTTTAGCATCCCTTAAACGCCATACTGAATCGAAACGAGGAGGTCGTGGTGCTCGACGCGGTTAACTTGCTGCCGAACGAGACATGAGGCAGTTTATATAAGCATCCATTTCATGAGTGGATGCTTTTTCGTTTGAATTTCATAGTGAAAAAACTATTGACTTTGTTTAAAGAACATGTTAGTATAAAAAATGTCGTTGCATGGCGGCGTAGCTCAGCTGGCTAGAGCGTACGGTTCATACCCGTGAGGTCGGGGGTTCGATTCCCTCCGCCGCTACCAAATGACATAGTGGCCCGTTGGTCAAGTGGTTAAGACACCGCCCTTTCACGGCGGTAACACGGGTTCGAATCCCGTACGGGTCATCAAAAAACACCAATTTCGTCACGAAATTGGTGTTTTTTTGTTTGTATAACCCGTTTTTTGTGGTATTCCGTCGAAAGATTTATATGATTCATCTTCTTTTTTTGACAAAATTTTGATAATTCAGTCTGTATAATACAAGTTAATAGACGAATATATGGAAAAAGGGAGAGTATGAATATGGAGAGATTAGAACGGAAGTTAGTCAATCGCATGGCGGAAGTACCTTTAAGTGAGACAAGAACAACAGTTTCTCAGTGGTTTCAACGGTTTACGGTTCGTTTAAGCCATTTGTTATTCCAGCAAGGGTTTTTGTTTTTAATCATCGGTTTTTTGCTTGGACGAGCTCTCATTTTAACAAAAATGACACCGTTTGCTTTACCTTTTTTTGCAGCCATTTATTTACTTCGTCGTGATAAGTTAGGATTTGTGTTTATTGCTTTATTTGCGGGAGCGTTGACCATTTCTTTTTACACCTCTCTATTTATAGTTGCTTCGATCGTTATGTTTCTCATTTTTTATCGTTTGTTGTACTGGATTGATGCTCCGCCGAAAAGATTGCCAGTTGTCGTGTTTTCTGCCTCTGTGTTTGCGAAAACGATCATGATTTATACGTGGAATGATGAATGGACGATATACGAAGGAATGACGATGTTTATTGAAGCAGGTCTTGCCTCCATCTTAACGCTCATTTTTTTACAAAGTGTTCCGTTATTTGACCATCAAAAATATAAACAAACGTTAAAGCCAGAAGAAGTCATTTCTTTTGTCATTCTTCTTGCTTCGATGATGACAGGGATGGTTGGTTGGTCGATTTATGATCTTTCACTAGAACATGTTGCGTCACGCTATTTATTGCTTTTGTTTGCTTTTGTTGCTGGTGCGACCGTCGGTTCAACTGTTGGTGTTGTGACAGGGCTCATTTTAAGTTTAGCGAATGTATCAAATTTATACCAAATGAGTCTACTAGCATTCGCTGGATTGCTCGGTGGGCTATTGAAAGAAGGGAGAAAGCTAGGTGTTTCGTTTGGGCTCGTCGTTGCAACATTGTTAATCACCCTTTATAGCGAAGGGGTAGCGAACATTGTGCCAAATGTCGTCGAGTCGTTATTTGCCGTTTTACTTTTCTTGATGACGCCACAATCGTTAACGAGCAAAATGGCGAAGTATGTGCCGGGAACGGTTGAGCATACAAATGAGCAACAACAATATGTAAGAAAAATTCGCGATGTTACAGCCCAGCGAGTCGAACAATTTTCTCATGTGTTTCAAGCGTTATCGAAAAGTTTCTCTTCATACGGTGTGCTTACGCATGAGGAAGAGGAAGAGCGTGAAATTGATTACTTTTTGAGCGATGTTGCTGCTAAAACGTGTCAAACATGTTTTAAGAAAGACCAATGTTGGATGACCCACTTTGATAAAACATATGATTATATGAAAAAGATTATGCAAGAAGCAGGCGAAAATGATCAAATGACGAATACGAAGTTGTTACGCGAATGGAATAAACATTGTGTGAAAGCAAATAAAGTCGTTCAAATTATTGAAAAAGACGTGTCATTTTATAAAGCCAATAAAAAACTAAAGCAACAAATGAAAGAGAGTAGAAGACTTGTCGCAGAACAGTTATTAGGTGTATCACAAGTCATGGAAGACTTCGCGAAAGAAATTCAAAAAGAACGTGAAAATTATTATGTGCAGGAAGAACAAATTTTACATGCCCTTCAACAGTTTGGGGTCGATGTAAACGATGTTGAAATTTATAGTTTAGACAAAGGAAGCGTTGACATTGAGATGGTCGTTCCGTATTGCGACGGAAGAGGGGAGTGCGAAAAGCTTATTGCACCGATGCTATCTGATATTTTAGGTGAGACGATCGTTGTGAAACAAGAAGATTGTTCTATATATCCAAACGGAGATTGTCGGGTGACGTTCAGTTCTTCGAAAGCGTTTGTCATTGACACAGGTGTTGCGTATGTTGCAAAAGGGGGCGGATTCATTTCAGGTGATAGCTATGCAATGATGGAAATTGGCGGAGGAAAATATGCGTTAGCTATTAGCGACGGAATGGGGAATGGTGAACGAGCGCATTATGAAAGTAAAGAGACGCTCAAGCTACTACAAAAAATTTTACAATCAGGCATTGAAGAGCGAATTGCGATTAAATCCATTAACTCTATTTTAGCTTTACGGACGACAGAGGAAATTTTTTCGACGTTAGACTTAGCGATTGTCGATTTGCAAAATGCAACGACAAAATTTTTGAAAGTCGGGTCTTCACCAAGCTTTATTAAACGGGGAAACAACGTGATGAAAATTGAATCGAGCAATTTGCCAATTGGCATTATTACTGGAGTAGAGTTTGAAATGATTGAAGAACAATTAAAAGCAGGCGATTTGCTTATTATGATGAGCGACGGCATTTTAGATGGAGTGTCGCACATTGAAAATCATGATGTATGGATGAAACGAAAAATTAAAGAATTAAAAACGAATGATCCGCAAGAAGTATCAGAGTTGCTTTTAGAAGAGGTCATTCGTGTCAACGGCGGAGAAATTGAAGATGATATGACAATTGTTGTTGCGCGCATTAAGCATAATACACCGAAATGGGCGGTCATTCCCGCATATCAATATATGAGATAAAGGTATAAAATCCCCTCTGAACGTCGATGATGGGAGTATACTACTTTTTTCGGAGGGGATGAACGTATGAGAAAAGGAACGTTACGTCAAATTTTATTAATTACAGATGGTTGTTCTAACCACGGTGAAGATCCAATTGCTATGGCGGCATTAGCGAAAGAACAAGGAATTACAGTAAATGTGATCGGTGTTCTTGATCAAGACATTATTGATGAGCAAGGGTTGCGTGAAATTGAAGGCATTGCCCAATCGGGTGGTGGAATTAGTCAAGTCGTGTACGCTAAACAATTGTCACAGACGGTCCAAATGGTAACAAGAAAAGCGATGACACAGACGTTGCAAGGAGTCATTAATCGAGAGTTGAAACAAATTTTAGGATCGCAAGCTTCGATCGAGCAACTCCCACCAGAAAAAAGGGGAGAAGTGATGGAAGTTGTCGAAGAATTAGGGGAAACCGTTAACTTACAAGTTTTAATATTAGTAGATACAAGCGGGAGTATGAAGACGAAGTTGCAAACAGTGAAAGAAGCATTGTTAGATTTATCGATTAGTTTAAATGCTCGTTCGGGAAATAATGAGTTTTCTGTTTTCGTATTTCCCGGGAAAAAAGGAGAAGTGGACCGCATTTTAGATTGGACACCGAAAATGGAGTCGATTTCAAGTGTGTTTCCGAAGCTAACATCCGGGGGAATTACACCGACCGGTCCAGCCATCCGCGAGGCGCTACAACAATTCCAAAAAAGACGTTCATTAAAAAGCTTATTTACTCACGATGGTGATGACGATGTATACATCGAACAATCTATGTAACATCCGAACAGGAACGGTTATACAAGGAAAGTGGCATAAACATCGCTATGAAATTATTAAGCAGCTCGGTAAAGGAGCAAACGGAGTTGTTTATTTAGCGAAAGAAGGACGAACGTTTGTCGCGCTAAAAATAAGCAACCAAGCAACAGCTATGATGTCAGAAGTAAATGTACTGAAACGATTTTTAGAGGTCCAGGGAGTCGCCCTCGGACCTTGTTTATTAGATGTAGATGATTGGATTCATCCGCAAGAAAAAAAGATTTATTCATTTTATGTGATGGAGTATATTGAAGGGGATGATTTGTTAACTTTTATTCAAAAACGTGGGAAAGAATGGATTATTGTTATTATATTGCAGCTGCTAGGTGATTTGCATAAGTTACATGAAAAAGGATGGGTGTTTGGTGATTTAAAACCAGAAAATTTAATCGTTTCCGGGAAGGTTCCAAAAGTTCGGTTAATTGATGTGGGGGGGACGACGATTCGCGGGAGGGCGATTAAAGAATTTACAGAGTTTTTTGATCGAGGGTATTGGGGAATGGGAACAAGGAAAGCAGATCCATCATATGATTTGTTTGCCGTAGCGATGATTATGATTAATATGTGCTATCCAAAGCGATTTGAAAGAAAAGAAAACGGACGAGAGCAGTTGCGTCTCATGATTTGCTCCCATCCGTACTTAAAAACATATGAAAAAATATTATGGCGTGCACTAGATGGAAAGTATACTTGCGCTTACGAAATGAGAAAAGAGTTATTGCAATGTATGCAACAACCGTCTATGCAGACAGAAAAAAAACGGGGAGAGAGAGTCGTGCACGTAAAAGAAAAGAAAAAATTTCGCTGGGTAGAGACGATGTTTTTATTTGTTTGCGTCTTATTTATGTATGTCGTTTATTTGTATGTCCAAATTCTTTAATTTTTTCTGCGTTCGTTTTGAGTATGAGGAATGGGATATGGTACGATTGTAAAAAACGACGTTGTTAAGAGGGAGAGTATGTTAGACATTGTACATCAATTTATTGAAAAGCATCAATTGCTTGAACGTCATACGACTGTCGTTGTTGGTGTATCGGGTGGTCCGGATTCGTTAGCGTTGCTCCATTTTTTATGGAGCGAACGGGAGCGATATGACATTCAAATCGTTGTGGCACACGTTGATCATATGTTGCGAGGAAAACAGTCGGAAGAAGATATGCATTTTGTGAAACATTTTTGCGATCAACGTAGTATTATATGTGAGGCGAAACAGCTGAACGTCCAATTATATATGGAGCAAACCGGAAAAGGGGTGCAAGAAGCAGCTCGTGATTGCCGCTACGCCTTTTTTGAACAAGTGATGCATAAGTACAAAGCGCATTGTGTCGCTTTAGCTCATCACGGTGATGATCAGATGGAAACGGTGCTTATGCGACTTGTGCGCGGAAGCACATCGAAAGGATATGCAGGCATACCAATCAAGCGGCCATTTGGCAACGGATATATTATTCGCCCTTTTTTATGCATTGATCGACAGCAAATTGAACAGTATTGTCAGAATAATGGCTTGCGTGCTCGTCACGACCCAAGCAATGACAAAGATGATTACACGCGCAATCGTTTCCGTCGTTACGTTCTCCCTTTTTTAAAAAGTGAAAACAGTCGTGCTCATGAGCATGTTCAACAATTTAGCGAGACGATGAGCGAAGATGAAGCATTTTTAGAGCAATTAACGAAAGAAAAATTGAAAGATGTTGTTGACCAACAAAAAGGGCATGTCCGTGTCCATATTCCTTTGTTTATGCGCATGCCAAAACCTTTACAAAGGCGAGGGATTCAACTAATATTAAACTATCTTTATGGGAATGTTCCATCGTCGTTATCTTCTATACATATAAACCAGGCGCTACTTTTTTTAAAACGACAACATCCTTCAGGTATGCTTCATTTTCCAAATGGTTTAAAAGTCATTCGTCAATACGAGGTGTGTATATTTACGTTTCAACAGGAACAAACGAGTGAATATGAGTTTCTTTTCCGTGTTCCTGAGACGCTCGTATTACCAAACGGATGTCAACTCACTAGTCAGTTTGTTGATCGTTATCCTGTCATTGAAGACGATGAGCATGTAGTGATTGATGTTGATCAATTAGCGTTGCCGCTCCGGGTTCGAACGAGAAAGCGTGGAGACCGCATGAAAGTAAAAGGAATGGAGCATCCGAAAAAAGTAGCTCGCATTTTTATTGACGAAAAAATCCCAGCGAGCGAGCGGGAACAATGGCCAATTGTTGAAGATGCAAATGGGAACATCATATGGATTCCTGGTGTAAAAAAATCAGTTTATACAGCAACAAATATTACAAAAAATCGCTATATTGTATTACACTATAAAAAGCAATGAATGATAGTAGGAGGAAAGAATATGGGTATGCATCAAGATATGGAAAAAATTTTAATTACTGAAGAACAAATTCAACAAAAAGTAAAAGAGTTAGGAGCATTATTGACGAAAGAATATGAAGGGCGCTTTCCGCTTGCGGTTGGTGTATTAAAAGGTGCTATGCCGTTTATGGCAGACTTAATTAAGCATATAGATACATATTTAGAAATTGATTTTATGGATGTATCGAGTTATGGAAATGCGACAGTATCGTCTGGAGAAGTGAAAATTTTGAAAGACTTAAACACATCCGTTGAAGGTCGTGACGTGCTCATTATTGAGGATATTATTGATAGTGGTTTAACACTCAGCTATTTAGCCGACTTATTCCGCTATCGCAAAGCAAAATCGATTAAAATCGTGACTTTGCTCGATAAACCGTCTGGTCGCAAAGCGAGTATTGAAGCAGATTATATCGGTTTTATCGTTCCGGATGAATTCGTTGTCGGTTATGGGTTAGACTATTGTGAGAAATACAGAAATCTTCCGTACATCGGTGTGTTAAAGCCAGAAGTATACAGCAAATAATTTTTTCGTGCACATCGTTTGTTTTGGAACGTTTTTCTATGATACTATTGACTATAGCGTGTTTTAAGTGTGGGAGGAGGTAGGAAATGAACCGCATTTTCCGTAATACAATCTTTTACTTGCTTATTTTCCTTGTCGTCATTGGCGTTGTGAGCTTTTTAAATGGCGGCAACCAACGGGCGGAACGGATGACGTACGATGCGTTCATTACCCATCTAGAAAATGGTGATGTAAAGTATGTCTCGTTGAAGCCGGAGCGAGGCGTTTATGAAATTCGTGGGCAATTAAAAACTTATGCTGAAGGGCAGTTTTTTACGACATACGTAGCAAATAGCCCACAAGTTCTTCAGCGAATCGATGAGGCAGCGAAGCAGGCGAAGGTAGAAGTGTTGCCTGCTGATGAAACGAGCGGATGGGTGACGTTTTTTACGTCCATTATTCCGTTTATCATCATTTTTATTTTGTTCTTCTTTTTATTAAATCAAGCGCAAGGCGGCGGCAGCCGAGTGATGAATTTTGGCAAAAGCCGTGCGAAACTGTATAACGAAGATAAGAAGCGCGTGCGCTTTAAAGACGTTGCCGGTGCGGATGAAGAAAAGCAAGAACTTGTTGAAATTGTTGAGTTTTTAAAAGATCCTCGCAAGTTTGTCGAGCTTGGCGCTCGCATTCCAAAAGGGGTTCTTCTCGTCGGACCACCAGGAACAGGGAAAACGTTATTGGCAAGAGCTGTTGCTGGAGAAGCAGGTGTCCCGTTTTTCTCTATTAGCGGTTCAGATTTCGTTGAAATGTTTGTCGGTGTCGGTGCTTCGCGTGTACGTGATTTATTTGAAACAGCGAAGAAAAATGCTCCTTGTATCATTTTCATTGACGAGATTGATGCGGTCGGGCGTCAACGTGGTGCTGGCTTAGGTGGAGGTCACGATGAAAGGGAGCAAACATTAAACCAATTGCTTGTTGAAATGGATGGATTTAGCGGAAATGAAGGCATTATTATTATCGCCGCAACAAACCGTCCAGACATTTTAGACCCTGCCCTTTTACGTCCGGGTCGTTTTGACCGTCAAATTACGGTTGACCGTCCAGATGTGAAAGGACGTGAAGCGGTTCTTCGTGTGCACGCGCGCAACAAGCCTCTTGATGAATCTGTTGATTTAAAAGCGATTGCGATGCGTACACCTGGTTTTTCTGGTGCAGATTTAGAAAACTTATTAAATGAGGCTGCACTTGTTGCTGCTCGACGTAACAAGAAAAAAATTGATATGAGCGATATTGATGAAGCAACGGATCGTGTCATTGCTGGTCCTGCTAAGAAAAGTCGCGTCATTTCTGAAAAAGAACGAAAAATTGTCGCTTATCACGAAGCAGGTCATACAGTCATTGGCATGGTGCTTGCTGATGCGGAAATGGTACATAAAGTAACGATTGTACCGCGCGGTCAAGCAGGTGGCTATGCGGTCATGTTGCCAAAAGAAGATCGTTATTTTATGACAAAACCAGAATTGCTTGATAAAATTACAGGTCTTCTCGGTGGACGCGTGGCGGAGGAAATTGTTTTTGGCGAGGTGAGTACAGGAGCACATAACGATTTCCAACGTGCAACAAGCATCGCTCGTCGCATGGTTACGGAGTTTGGTATGAGCGATAAACTTGGACCGATGCAGTTTGGTCAATCTCACGGTCAAGTGTTTTTAGGTCGTGATTTGCATAACGAGCAAAACTACAGCGATCAAATCGCATACGAAATTGACCTTGAGATGCAACGCATTATTAAAGAATGTTATGAAAAAGCTAAGCGTGTATTAACAGAAAATCGCGACAAGCTAAACCTCATTGCGAATACGTTGCTTGAAGTTGAAACACTTGATGCGGAGCAAATTAAGCATTTGTTCGAGCACGGTACGTTACCAAATCGAAATGGCAATCAACAAGATGAGGTAAAAGTAAATATTCAAACGAAAAAAGAAGAATAAAGGTGTCTCTTTTTATAAGAGGCATCTTTTTTTACCGTCCGTTCAAACGAGTATGGTATGATGAAAAAAGGAACAAATTGCGAAAAGTGGGGATGAGTGATGATTTTTGTATTAGACGTTGGAAACACAAATACAGTACTAGGTGTATATGATGGAGACGAACTGAAGTTTCACTGGCGCATTGAAACGAGCCGAAGCAAAACAGAAGATGAATACGGGATGATTGTGAAAATGTTGTTGCAAGATGTCGGATTGCATTTTTCTGACATTGACGGCATCATTATTTCTTCCGTTGTTCCGCCAATTATGTTTGCGTTAGAACGAATGTGTACAAAATATTTTCATATTAAGCCCCTCATTGTCGGTCCAGGCATTAAAACAGGGCTGAACATTAAGTATGACAATCCGAAAGAAGTCGGAGCAGACCGAATTGTCAATGCTGTAGCGGGCATTCATTTGTACGGTGCACCGCTTATTATCGTTGATTTCGGTACAGCAACAACATACTGTTATATTAACGAGCATAGACAATATATGGGAGGAGCTATTGCGCCAGGTATTACGATTTCCACAGAAGCGCTTTATTCTCGAGCCGCTAAACTTCCGCGTATTGAAATTGCCCGTCCAGACGATATTATTGGGAAAAATACAGTAAGTGCGATGCAGGCTGGTATTTTATATGGATATGTCGGACAAGTAGAAGGAATTGTGTCACGGATGAAAGAAAAAAGCACTATTCCTCCAAAAGTAATTGCAACAGGTGGATTAGCATCACTAATTGCCCATGAATCGAGTGTGATTGATATCGTCGATCCGTTTTTAACGTTAAAAGGATTGCAATTGTTATATGAGCGAAACAAGAAAGGTGAGTGACAGCAATGGGAGATTATTTAGTAAAAGCGTTGGCATACGATGGTCAAGTGCGAGCGTATGCAGCACGAACAACAGAAACGGTTCAGGAGGCACAAAGGCGACATGAAACGTGGCCAACAGCGTCTGCTGCTTTAGGTCGTGCCATGACGGCGGGTGTGATGATGGGGGCCATGTTAAAAGGAGATAGCCAAATTACAATTAAAATTGAAGGTGGCGGACCTATTGGACATATTCTTGTTGATAGTAACGCCAAAGGACATGTGCGTGGTTACGTATCCAATCCACATGTAAATGCGAATGGGAAGCTCGATGTCGCCCGGGCAGTTGGGACAAATGGGACATTAACAGTGGTGAAAGACTTAGGGTTACGCGATTATTTTACAGGACAAGTTCCGCTCGTATCTGGAGAACTTGGTGAAGACTTTACATACTATTTCGTCTCCTCTGAACAAACGCCATCGTCCGTTGGGGTTGGTGTGTTAGTTAACCCAGATTATACGATATTAGCGGCTGGTGGTTTTATTTTACAACTCATGCCGGGAACAGAAGAAAAAACAATTGCCGACATTGAAAAAAATTTAGCTACTATTCCGCCGATCTCCAAAATGATCGAAAGTGGTTTGACGCCGGAACAAATTTTATATGAACTGCTCGGTGGGGAACAAAATGTAAAAATTCTCGAAACGATGCCCGTGTCATTTGTTTGTCGTTGCTCGCGTGAACGAGTAGCAGATGCTATTATTAGCTTGGGAGCGGAAGAAATTCAGCAAATGATTGATGAGGAAGGGAAAGCGGAAGCATCTTGTCATTTTTGTAATGAAACGTACATATTTTCGGCCGAAGATCTTGAGGAGTTAAAAAAATTAGCAAAACAAAAATAAATGATTGACAATTTCGAAAATAACTGATAAATTGGTTACAAATTCTATAAAAATACTCGGGATTAGAGGTGGATGAAATGGCGCGTGTAGTACAATCCATTACAGAGTTAATTGGTCAAACACCGGTAGTGAAGTTAAATCGCATCGTTGATGAAAATAGCGCAGACGTATATTTGAAGTTAGAGTTTATGAATCCGGGAAGCAGCGTAAAAGACCGAATTGCGCTTGCGATGATTGAAGCAGCAGAAAAAGCCGGAAAAATTCAGCCTGGGGATACAATCATTGAACCGACAAGTGGAAATACGGGAATTGGTTTAGCGATGGTTGCTGCTGCAAAAGGATATAAAGCCATTTTTGTTATGCCTGATACGATGAGTTTAGAGCGTCGCAACTTACTTCGCGCTTATGGAGCGGAGCTTGTGTTAACCCCAGGGAGCGAAGGGATGCGAGGTGCTATTCAAAAAGCAGAGCAGCTTGCACAAGAGCACGGTTATTTTATGCCGCAACAATTTAAAAACGAAGCAAATCCGGAAGTGCATCGTTTAACGACAGGAAAAGAAATCGTTGAACAAATGGGCGATCAATTAGATGCGTTTGTAGCTGGCATTGGAACGGGTGGAACGATTACAGGAGCTGGAGAAGTGTTGCGCCAAGCATACCCAAACATTAAAATTTATGCTGTTGAACCAGCTGACTCTCCTGTGCTTTCAGGTGGAAAACCAGGTCCGCATAAAATACAAGGTATCGGTGCAGGATTCGTTCCAGATATTTTAAATACATCCATTTACGATGAAGTCGTCACTGTAAAGACAGAAGAAGCATTTGCAGCGGCTCGTCTAGCTGCTCGCCAAGAAGGTATTTTAGGAGGCATTTCATCTGGTGCAGCGATTCATGTAGCATTGCAAGTGGCGAAAAAATTAGGAAAAGGAAAGAAAGTGTTAGCAATTATTCCGAGTAACGGTGAACGTTATTTGAGCACACCACTATATCAGTTTGAAGAATAATTCGGCAAGGACATTCTTGCCGAATTTTTTTTCGTGATTGTTTCTATATGTTCGTTGTACAATAAGCGTATGGACTGATGGAGAGGAGTGACATCTTTGAGCCAGCAAAAGCGACGACCGATGATGAAAAAAATCTCATACGCACAACGTGACTGGTTTTTGCAATATAAAGCATTGTCGCGAAAACAGTTGCATCATGTTTTGCTTGAAAGCGGTCGGGACGGCCGATACAGTATTATCGGCTTACAACCATTTGCGGTTGTCATTGGAAAAGATGACAAGTTGACAGTGTGGCAGAAGCATCGCACAGAGACGTTTGAAGGGAATATATTGCAATCATTAAAAAAATGGTTGAATCAATGGAAGATAGACAAATTAGAGGAAGGTCCAGACTTTCAAGGTGGGGCGATCGGCTACATTAGTTACGATTGTGCCCGGTATATTGAAAAGCTCCCTTCGATCGCACGTGACGATTTAAACATGCCTGATTTATATTTTTTAGTATTTGACGATGTGTTTGTATATGACCATGATGAATCATCTCTTTATTTTATTACTCATTATGTAAATGGGGAAGAACGCCAAGCGCGTGAACGTCTTGAACGGTACGAGCGATTATGGACAACGGAATTTACAGATGCTTCTCGTCCGTTTATTCCGAACTATGAAAAAGAAGAAACGGTGTCAATCAGCGAAGAGCAGTTTATGGAAGCTGTCGAAAAAGTGCGGGCGTATATTGCGCAAGGCGATGTTTTTCAAGTGAACTTGTCTGTGCGACAGTCGAAACGGTTACTTACTCATCCGTTTGCGATTTATGAAAAATTACGTACATTAAATCCATCACCATACATGGCGTATATGCATTTTCCTGAATTTCAAATCGTGAGCGGCTCCCCAGAGCTACTCGTGAAAAAAAGGGGGGAGTATGTAAGTACACGTCCGATTGCAGGAACGCGTTCACGCGGCAAAACGATTCAAGAAGATGAACAAATTGCGCAGTCATTATTAGCAAACGAAAAAGAGCGAGCGGAACATTTAATGCTTGTTGATCTGGAGCGTAATGATCTTGGACGTGTATGTGCATATGGGACGGTACACGTAGACGAGTTTATGGTAATTGAAAAATATTCTCATGTAATGCATCTCGTTTCCCATGTTTCTGGACGACTTGCAGAAGGGAAAGATGCGTTTGATGTGATATCAGCTGTGTTTCCAGGTGGAACGATTACAGGGGCACCGAAAGTACGAACGATGGAAATTATTGAAGAGCTAGAGCCTGTTCGACGTGGTGTTTACACAGGTTCCATTGGCTGGATCGGATTTAACGGCGATATGGAGCTAAACATTGCGATTCGAACGATGATTGCGAAAGATGGTCTTGCCTATGTACAGGCGGGGGCAGGGATCGTTATTGATTCTCAACCAGAACATGAATATAAAGAATGTTTAAAGAAAGCATTTGCCTTATGGAAAGCAAAAGAGCTGAGCGAAGAAGAGTATGTACAATTAAGCATGAGGTGAGCAAAATGATTTTAATGATTGATAATTATGATTCATTTACGTATAACTTAGTTCAATATTTAGGGCAATTAGGGGAAGAATTAATCGTTAAACGAAACGATGAAGTAACGATTGCTCAAATTGAACAAATTCAGCCACATTTTTTAATGATTTCGCCTGGTCCTTGCAGTCCGAATGAAGCAGGCATCAGCATGGAGGCGATTCAATATTTCGCAGGGAAGATCCCGATTTTTGGTGTATGTCTTGGTCACCAGTCGATTGCGCAAGTGTTTGGCGGGGAAGTTGTTCGGGCGGAACGTTTAATGCACGGGAAAACATCGCCCATTTTTCATGATGGAAAGACGATTTTTACTCAAATTCCGAATCCGTTTACCGCTACGCGTTATCATTCGTTAATTGTAAAAAGAGAAACATTGCCCGATTGCTTTGACATTTCCGCATGGACAGAAGAAGGAGAAATTATGGCCATTCGCCATAAAACATTGCCGATTGAAGGGGTGCAGTTTCATCCTGAGTCGATCATGACGGAATATGGTTTAGAGATGCTTAAAAATTTCATTACACTATATAGACGAAAGTGATGCCTTATGTTCGTTTATGTAAATGGACAAGTTGTAAAAAAGGAAGATGCTCGTATTTCTCCGTTTGATCATGGATTTATGTATGGGCTTGGGGTGTTTGAAACGTTTCGCGTATATGATGGACATCCATTTTTGCTCGATGATCATTTAGCTCGTCTTCATAACGGACTCGATATGCTCAACATTTCATGTTCTATCACTCGAAATGATGTTTTGCATATTCTTTCCCAATTGTTACAGGCTAACGGTTATCGCGATGCATATGTTCGTTTAAACGTTTCAGCTGGAATCGGAGATGTTGGGTTGCAAGTGGAACAATATACACATCCGACGATCATTATGTATATGAAACGTATTCCAGCCTTTGCGGAAGAGAAAGTATGTAAAACTTTACAAGTGAAACGAAATACGCCAGAAGGGTGTATTCGCTTAAAATCGCATCACTATTTAAACAATATTTTAGGTAAAAGGGAAATTGGTCATCATCCAAATGTAGAAGGCATTTTCCTTACAGAAGAAGGATGTGTAGCAGAAGGGATTGTTTCTAACATTTTCTGGGTGAAAGATGGTGTTGTGTACACCCCTGCCGTACAAACGGGGATTTTAAACGGTGTGACCCGAATGTTTGTGATCGATTTACTACACTCATGGGGCATTCGTGTGGAAGAAGGTTTTTATTCGCTACAACAGCTAAAAAGCGCAGATGAAATCTTTTTAACAAATTCCATTCAAGAAGTTGTGCCGGTTTGTCGGCTAGATGAGGATATATATCCCGGGAAATGTGGGGAAATAACAAAACGTCTACAACGTGCGTACGCATCGTTTACAACGCATTTATGGACAAGGTACGACAGAAAGGATGGGTACGTCAATTGATTGATGTCATTTATTGCGGAAAGCATAAGTTAGATTTACGAAAACAAACAGTTATTATGGGCATTTTAAACGCAACTCCTGATTCTTTTTCTGATGGTGGGAAGTTCAATCACGTAGAGCAGGCAATTGAACGGGCAAAACAACTTGTAGCTGAGGGAGCGCACATCATTGATATCGGGGGGGAATCAACTCGCCCCGGGGCTGAAAAAGTACCGCTTGAAGAAGAATTGCGTCGCGTCATTCCCATTGTGGAAGCAGTAGCCAAAGCGGTGGATGTGCCAATTTCTATCGATACGTATAAAGCAGAAGTCGCAAAACAAGCCATTGAAGCAGGGGCTACGATGATTAACGATGTTTGGGGAGCAAAAGCCGATCCGAATATGGCTAAAGTAGCGGCTAATTACGGTGTTCCGATTGTATTAATGCATAATCGTCACGATCGCAATTATAAACATTTTATTTCAGATATGATCAATGATTTAAAAGAGAGTATTCATCTTGTAAAACAAGCAGGTGTGACCGATGAACAAATTATTATCGATCCAGGTATTGGTTTTGCTAAAACAGTAGAGCATAATTTAGAAGTGATGCGTCGATTAGATGAGTTTGCAGTCCTTGATTATCCTATTTTGTTAGGAACATCACGAAAGTCATTTATTGGGCATGTGCTTGATTTACCCGTCCACGAACGAGTAGAAGGAACGGGAGCAACCGTTTGTCTCGGCATTGCGAAAGGCGTGCATATCGTTCGCGTACATGACGTTTTACCGATCGCTAGAATGGCTAAAATGATGGATGCGATGATCGGGAGAGGGTGGGAGCATGAGCGATAAAATTTACGTTCAGCAAATGGAGTTTTACGGTTATCACGGGGTGTTTCCTGAGGAAAATAAACTCGGTCAACGTTTTTACGTTGATGTTATGATTGAAACGGATTTAAGAAAAGCAGGTGTAACGGACGATTTAAGTGAAACGGTTAATTACGCACATATATATGACATATGTCAAAGTATCGTTGAAGGAAAGCCGTTTAAATTGATCGAGGCAGTAGCGGAACGTATTGCTGAGCAAATTTTATCTACGTATACAACGATTTCGTCGTGTACAGTCAAGGTGACGAAGCCAAATCCACCTATTAAAGGTCACTATGCGTATGTGGCAGTTGAAATGACGAGAGGGCGTTAACAAATGGAACATATTGCTTATATTGCATTAGGCTCAAATATAGGAGATCGTTTTGATTATTTATGTAAAGCGGTCGCGGCTTTAAATAACCACCCATGTATTTCGGTTTTAGCGACATCCTCCGTTTATGAAACAGATCCGGTTGGATATGTCGACCAAGCTTGTTTTTTAAATATGGTTGTAAAAGTTGCTACGTCGCTATCTCCATTTGCTTTGTTGGAAGCAACGATGGACATTGAAAAACAGTTTGGTCGCAAACGAGAAGTTCATTGGGGGCCACGAACGTTAGACCTTGACATTTTGCTATATAATCACGAAAATATTGAAACAGAACAACTTATCATTCCGCATCCGCGCATGTATGAACGGGCGTTTGTATTAATCCCGTTGTTTGAAATAGATGAATCGCTAATTATTCCTTCAGTTCAACGTCCTTTACGTTCGTACGTTGAACAGTTATCGGACCAAGGCGTTCGTATATGGAAAAGTCGCAAAGCGGTGGAGGAACAATTTATGTTAGAAAGAAAGGAGGGAGTTTAATGTTTAAAATCGGAAATGTACAAATTAATAATCCTGTCGTGCTTGCTCCGATGGCGGGCGTATGTAATTCAGCTTTTCGTCTAACTGTAAAAGAGTTTGGTGCAGGACTTGTTTGTGCAGAGATGGTTAGCGATAAAGCGATTTTATTTAATAATCCAAAAACAATGGGCATGCTCTATATTGATGAGCGTGAAAAACCATTAAGCTTGCAAATTTTTGGTGGAGAAAAAGAAACGCTTGTACAAGCGGCCAAATATGTAGATAAGCATACGAATGCGGACATTATTGATATTAACATGGGATGCCCTGTTCCGAAAATTACAAAATGTGATGCGGGGGCAAAATGGCTATTAGATCCAAATAAAATTTACGACATGGTAGCGGCGGTTGTTGATGCCGTAGAAAAGCCTGTAACGGTAAAAATGCGGATTGGTTGGGATGAAAACCACATTTATGCTGTTGAAAATGCTCAGGCGGTGGAACGAGCAGGCGGACAAGCTGTTGCGGTCCATGGGCGAACACGCGTACAAATGTATGAAGGAAAAGCGGATTGGAACGTTATTAAACAAGTAAAAGAAGCCGTTCGCATTCCTGTTATCGGTAACGGCGATGTCCAGACTCCTCAAGATGCAAAACGAATGTTAGAGCAAACGGGCGTCGATGGTGTGATGATTGGCCGAGCTGCCCTTGGTAATCCGTGGATGATTTATCGTACAGTTCGTTATTTGGAAACAGGTGATCTCATTCCGGAACCATCTGTGCGTGAAAAAATCGAAGTATGCATTTTGCATTTAGATCGTTTAATCGCTTTGAAAAACGAGTATATCGCTGTAAAAGAAATGCGCAAACATGCTGCGTGGTACTTAAAAGGTATTCGCGGAAACGCCAAAGTACGCAATGCGATTAACGAATGCCAGACGCGCGATGAGCTTGTGACGTTACTTATGAATTTTGTCGAAGAAGTTGAAGCAAAAGAAAGTGATGTTGTGATGGAAGTATAAAGCATACTGTCAGCTCATGCTGGCAGTATGGCTTAAAAAATAAAAGGTCATTGGAGTGAACTTTGTTATGTCACATGAAGAATTAAATGATCAACTGTTAGTTCGTCGTGAAAAGTTACATAAGTTACGCGAAAAAGGAATTGATCCATTCGGGAAACGATTCGAGCGCACACATAAAGCTGAAGAGTTGTTTGCGCTATACGGTCATTTATCGAAAGAGGAACTTGAGGAGAAACAAATTCATGTTTCTGTAGCCGGTCGCATTATGACAAAGCGTGGCAAAGGAAAAGCTGGATTTGCACATATTCAAGATTTAACAGGGCAAATTCAAATTTATGTGCGCAAAGACGATGTTGGCGAAGAGCAGTATGAAATTTTCGATACGTCAGATTTAGGGGATATTGTTGGTGTCCAAGGCACAGTATTTAAAACAAAAGTGGGCGAGCTATCTATTAAAGTGCATGCATATGAAATGTTAACAAAATCGTTGCGTCCACTCCCTGAAAAGTACCATGGGCTTAAAGACATTGAGCAACGTTACCGCCAACGTTATCTCGATTTAATTATGAATCCAGAAAGCAAAAAAACATTTATTACACGCAGCTTAATCATTCAGTCCATGCGTCGCTATTTAGATCAAAAGGGATATTTAGAAGTAGAGACCCCTATGATGCATTCGATTGCTGGAGGGGCTGCGGCTCGTCCGTTTATTACGCATCATAACGCTTTAGATATGACGTTGTATATGCGTATTGCGATCGAATTACATTTAAAACGTTTAATTGTTGGTGGATTAGAAAAGGTATATGAAATCGGTCGTGTATTCCGAAACGAAGGTATTTCAACGCGCCACAATCCGGAGTTTACAATGCTTGAGCTTTATGAAGCTTATGCTGATTATACAGACATTATGAAATTGACAGAAGATATGATCGCGCATATTGCCCAAGAAGTGCTTGGAACTACAAAAATTCAATATGGAGAATATGAAGTAGATTTAACTCCTTCTTGGAAACGACTTCATATGGTTGATGCGATTAAAGAGTATGTTGGTGTTGACTTTTGGAAGCATATGAGCGATGAAGAAGCTCGTCAACTAGCGAAAGAACACGGAGTAGAAGTAGCTCCGCATATGACATTCGGTCATATTGTAAATGAATTTTTTGAGCAAAAGGTAGAACAACACCTCATTCAGCCGACATTTATTTACGGTCATCCGGTTGAAATTTCGCCTTTAGCGAAGAAAAATCCAGAAGATCCTCGTTTTACAGATCGATTTGAACTATTTATCGTTGCCCGTGAGCATGCAAATGCATTCACAGAATTAAACGACCCAATTGATCAACGGGAACGATTTGAAGCGCAATTAAAAGAAAAAGAACAAGGAAATGACGAAGCGCATGAGATGGACGAAGATTTTATCGAAGCGCTAGAGTACGGTATGCCACCAACGGGTGGGTTAGGAATTGGTATTGATCGCCTTGTTATGTTGTTAACGAACTCACCATCGATTCGCGATGTGTTGCTGTTCCCTCAAATGCGTCATAAGTAATGATGAAAGTCCCGAGACGATCGGGACTTTTTTTGAAAAAAGTAAAAAAACATATTGCTAAAAGATAATCAAATATGATATATTACTAATCGTCCGTGTTGAAGATAGCACGGAAAAAGATGAATAAAAATGTTGACAAAGAAAACAGTAAATGTTATATTAAAAAGGTCGCTTCAAAAGCGACGAGATGTTCCTTGAAAACTGAACGAAGCGAAAAGCGTACAAAAGCTAAGGATAACTTTTCTATGGAGAGTTTGATCCT
>NZ_JACDUV010000010.1:0-52301 GCF_013761015.1 Anoxybacillus ayderensis | reverse complement strand
TACCAAAAACAGCAGGGGTGGCAAGCTTTTTTTGTCGAGAACCGCATAAAATCAGCAAAAACTTAGGGTATGTCTTTAAAACTTTTGACAATACCTTAGGTCATGGGAAGGGATATCAATGAAAAAAATTGTTGGCATCATCGCATTTTTATTCGCACTTGTTGTGGGAGGAGTATATTTGTTTGCACAAGAAAGACAGCCGGTGCGTGCAACGTGGCTTTGGAACCCATGGTTATTTGTGAAAGACGAAGATCGCGTTTTCTCTTTTTTACAAGAA
Source organism: Anoxybacillus ayderensis (assembly GCF_013761015.1). NCBI lineage: Bacteria > Bacillati > Bacillota > Bacilli > Caryophanales > Anoxybacillaceae > Anoxybacillus > Anoxybacillus ayderensis. Next base: position 52,024 of record NZ_JACDUV010000010.1, on the reverse strand, counting down.
AAACAAGTGAGCGATGTATACGTGCAAATCGATGAAGAAATTCCGATTGATACGTATCGTCAATTTGTCCGACGTGCAACCGAAAAAGGTATTCGTGTGTATGCGCTCGATGGGGCGCCAAATTGGATTGAAAATGGAGAAGGAATGGAACGCTTATTTCGATGGCTGGCCGAATATGAAAGCGTTGCCGAGAAGAATGAAAAGTTTCACGGTGTACATTTAGACGTTGAGCCATACTTGCACGCATGGTGGCGGACGAATGAAGAAGGGGCGATCGCTTCGTATCAAACGGTGTTACAACGAGCACGTGAGCTTGCGAAAGAACGATCGCTACGGTTTGAAGTAGATATACCGTTTTGGTTTGATAGGGTACAATATGGAAATGACAATTTGGCGGAATGGGTGATTGCGAATACAGACGGTGTGACAATAATGGCATATCGTGATCAAGCAAGAGACATCATTGACATCGTGAAAAAAGAAATGCAAATAGCTAGAAAATACGGGAAGCAAATTGTTGTGGGGGTTGAAACAGGACAGGTTGATGAAGGGGATGACGTTTCGTTTTTTGAAGAAGACGAGACGTATATGAACGAGCAATTGGCGATTGTTCAAAAGCACTACGCACGAACAAAAAGCTTTTCTGGCATCGCTGTGCATCATATGGAACAATGGATGAGTAGAAACGAGTGAAGGTGAGATAGATGAGTGAGCGTGAAGAAAAACAGCTGTATACGCTTGCAGAGTTTTTTGAGCTTGTCGGAGAACGACGAATGGAGTTGTACGAAGGTGTTCCTGTGCTCATGGCTCCAGCCTCATACGAACATGAGGGGGTTGTAGCGAATGTAATTGGGGAAATCACATTCGCGTTAAAAGGTAGCCCTTGTTTTGTGTTTGGAAGCAATTTGCAAGTCGTGCTTCTTTTCCAAGATGAGCAAAAAGGAAAAGAAAATGTCACGGTGTTACCGGACATCTCAGTTGTTTGTGAGAAAGAGAAACTGCGCAATAAGCGTTGTTATGGGGCCCCAGACCTCGTTGTCGAAGTTCTTTCTCCAAACACTGCAAGAAATGACCGATTATTAAAGCGTTATTACTATGAAAAAGCAGGGGTAAAGGAATATTGGATTGTTGATTATCAGCATCAGACGATTGAAAAATATGTCCTTCATAACGATCGTTTGCAACTAGAAGAAGTATATGATGCGCAAAACAATCATTTTGTCTCAACTTTGTTTTCAAATATACAGTTTTCTACACATGATATTTTTTCATTTTCTAATATATAAACGAGGAAGGGGAAAATGTATGTCGAAACATACGAAGCATATTTATGAAGCAGAAAGACGAGTACAACAAGCAAAAGAAAAAATGAACAGTACGTATCGCTTAGCATATCACATTATGGCGCCTGTAAACTGGATGAACGACCCGAACGGACTCATTCAATGGAACGGGGAGTACCATGTGTTTTATCAGTTTCACCCGGATAGCCCGAAGTGGGGACCGATGCATTGGGGGCATGTGAAAAGTAAAGACCTTGTACATTGGGAACGTGTACCGATTGCGCTTGCGCCGAGCGAATGGTACGACGAAGGTGGTTGTTTCTCGGGAAGCGCGGTGAATGATCAAGGAGTACTGACTCTTATTTACACAGGAAACGTTTGGTTAAATGAAGAACAAACGGAACTGAAACAATATCAATGTATTGCCACAAGCAAAGACGGCATTCATTTTGCAAAAGACCCGACCAATCCGGTACTTTCCGAGACGCCGTTTGACTGCCAAGGGCATATTCGCGATCCGAAAGTATGGAAGCATGGCGACGATTGGTATATGGTGCTTGGGACAAGAGAGGGGAATAACGGAAAAGTCGTTTTATACAAGTCGAACGATTTGCGCCATTGGGAATATGTCAACATCGTTGCGCAAAGCGATGGTAGCTTAGGCTATATGTGGGAGTGTCCAGATGTCTTCCGTTTGAACGGCAAAGATATTTTGTTATTTTCACCACAAGGGATTGAACCAGAAGGTGATCGTTTCCAAAACCTTCATCAAACAGGTTATGTTGTTGGTACGCTCGATTATAAAACAGGAAAACTAGCGCACGGAGCGTTTGAAGAACTCGATAAAGGGTTTGATTTTTACGCCGCGCAAACGTTTGAAGATGAAAAAGGACGACGCATTTTGTTCGGCTGGATGGATATGTGGGAGTCACAAATGCCGACGCAATCACATGGATGGGCCGGCGCGTTAACGATTCCGCGTCTTTTGGACTTGACAGATGATGAGAAACTGTTGATGAAGCCGGTGCCGGAATTGCAGTTATTGCGGGAAGAGCATGTGAAGCTGGAATCGATTTCAATAAAAGGAGAGAACGGAACGTATACACTTCCATTCAAAGGGGATCGACTAGAGCTACTCATCCGTTTTTCGTTAGCTAATTTTCAAGGAAATGCATTTGGTGTCAAAGTGCGTTGTTCGGGTGATGGAAGCGAAGAAACGATCTTCCGCTATGATGTGAAAGACTCCATCGTGACGTTTGACCGAAACCGCTCTGGAAAAGGAGAGGGCGGCATTCGTCGCGCTGTATTAGATAGACAGGGAGATGTGGTTACGTTCCACTTCTTCATCGATCGCTCATCGGTCGAACTATTTGTCAACGACGGTCGACTTGTGATGACAGGAAGAATTTATCCATCCGAAACGAGCCAAGGAATCGAATTGTTCACAGAAGGTGGGGACGTGACTGTCCTTTCTATCGATGCGTGGACATTGAAGGATATTTGGGGGGAGAAATAGGGGAGACGGTATAGAAAGCCGTCTCTTTTTGTTTCAAACGGTTATCGTGTCCACATGAGAGGAATAGTATAAATAAGAAAAGAAGAGATGGGGGATGATGATGGGACGATTTGTTATTTATATGATTGCATACGTTGTTATGGTTATTGTGAATATCATTGCTGAGCGGCTTCCATTAAATGGTCAGACGACAGGGGAAATATCGCGAAAAGCGGACGTCTTATTTACTCCGGCAGGGTATGTATTTTCGATTTGGGGATTTATCTACGTCCTATTAGCGATTTGGATTTTAAGACAATTTCCATCTTCCCGACGAGACTTACCTATTTATCGCCAAGCGTTCGTTCCTTTTGTTGTTAGCTGTATATTGAATGCGTTATGGATTGTTGTGTGGCATTATGAATATTTTTTCTTTTCGGTTATTGTGATGCTTTCTCTTCTTTTGACGCTGATATGGTTATATAAAGCGGTCAAACGTACGAATCCACGTTTTTTTGACCTTTTGCCATTTTCTATTTATTTAAGTTGGATTAGTGTTGCGACGATTGCAAACATTTCCTTTGTTTTAAAATACAACGGCTGGAACGGATTCGGATTATCTGATGCATTTTGGGCAATCGTTATGTTACTTGTTGCGACAGCTTTAGCCCTTCTTTTCATGCGCCGACAAAGCGATTACGTGTATCCACTTGTGTTCGTTTGGGCGTTTGTTGGCATCGGGGTGAAAAACCAAGGAACGGCGTCGCTTGTTGCGTACGTTTCATTTTTACTGGCAGGAGTTATATTAATTAGCACAGCATCTTTATACAAAGAAAAAACATAATCGCCCATATTTGCCTATGGGCGATTTATACATATTTATGTATCGCTTCATGAAATTGTTTTTGCATGTCTTTGTCATGAATAAGTTTTTTGAAGTGTGTTTTTGAAAATAAATATGTAGTGATGCTAGGATCTTTTAACATATGTTTTATCGTGTTTCGATCGAAGGCTTTTTGCGGTGCAATAATTCCTATTTTTTGCAGATGTTTTAATTTTCGTTTTGCGGTGAGATAACTAAACTGACCTAACAACAAAAAATCGAACAATCCACCTAACATTTCAAAACATAACTCGAATAGCATCCCCATCTTTCCCTCCGTCCTTTTTGTTATTTTTGATATATGATATCCTCTAATGTTTTTGCGCTATTCTTATTTAACGTACCAACATTTTCTTCAGGGTCATTACTTATAATCGTTGCTCCGATGTCCGTATGTTCAAACCATATGCGATACTGAATGACTTTTTCAGACATCTGTTGTTTTCCTTGTTTGAATATAATAAGTTTTGCATCTTCTTGTCTTGCCATTTTCACCTTTATTTGTCGATTCCATTTGATTTGCTCCAGTACCCGTTGTAGCTCCTCTAATGTTTTTATGTCTGTTATTTCTTTTTCGGATGATGTTTTTCCGTCAGTATAAATGATTACGTTCGCTTTTGTTATGACATCGTCTTCTTTTTGGATTAAGTAAAAAAGAAATGTTCCGATTATTACCAACAGAACAATCCACATATTCTTATGCATTTGATTTCCTCCATATTCCTAATTGGATAATATTTTATCATGATCGACTAGTTTTTTGAACAAAGAAAATGTGAGAAGAAGCTTATAGAAGAAGAAGGAATTGAAATTTTGCAAAGTCAAGAAAGCGATGTTTGGTCTCAAAACGTGGTGGATAAATACGAAAATCTTCAATGCAAACATCGGAGCGATCATGCCAATGCTCTGCCACAATTCCACAAGGGTATGTCGTCCCTCCACATTTTCTCCATATTTTTTCTGCTATAATGAAGAAAAACGCCAGTAAGGAAGGAATATTTGTGCGAAACCTTTCATTTAAGTTAGGGCTATTATTTTTTGTCTTTGTGTTAGGCATTGAAACCGTTTTATTTGTCGCTCTATATGTGACGCTTGTTCATGCGAAGGTTGACGAAGAGTTTGAACAATTGCTCGCAAGAGGGAATAATCATCGAGCGGTATTAGAAAGTCATTACGATGAAGTGACGTTAGAACATGTCGTTATGATGGAGTCGGAAGCGGAAACGGATGTCGTCATTACCGATGCGAAAGGGAATATTTTATATTTTTCCGATCACATTTTGCCGTTTGCGAAAAAACTCATTCCTTATACCGATGCTCGCCACATTCCTCATAGTGGAATGGTAGTGCGAAAAAACTGGAAAAACGAATCGTATATTGCCACCGCTAGCCCGATTCGGATGGACGGCAAGATAAAAGGATATGTATATATGTTTCAGCGGACGGCTTCTATTCAAAATATGATTGCTAAATTAAAATATCATTTTCTCGTTGTCGGCATTGTTTCCGTCTTTTTGACGATTTTGACGATTTTTTTCTTATCAAGAGTCATTACGATTCCGCTTATTCGGATGAAACAAGCGACCGAGAAACTAAGCAAGGGGGATTTTTCTGTCCGCCTGCAAGTGAAAGGGGAGGACGAGCTAGCGCAACTCGGAAAAGCGATCCAAACACTTGCGACCGATTTGGAATATTTGAAAAAAGAACGAAATGAATTTTTAGCGAGCATTTCGCATGAACTGCGCACCCCGCTCACATATGTGAAAGGATATGCGGACGTTGCGCGCAGACCGAATATTGCTGAAGAAGAACGAGCGAAATATTTGTCCATTATTTATGAAGAAGCAGAGCATATGCAAAAATTAGTGAAAGACTTGTTTGAGCTCGCGAAAATGGATCAACATTCGTTTCAAATTAAGAAAGAGCGAACTCTACTATGCCTTTTTTGAAAAAAATATACGAAAAAATGTATCCTGCATTTCAGACAAAAAATATGTCGCTTGTCTATCACTGTGATGCAAACGTTACCGTCCATATCGATCAACAGCGGTTTGAACAAGTGATGATGAATCTTTTAGACAATGCGTTAAAATATTCTCGCCAAGGTTCTACTGTTTCTATTGATGTGAAAACAGAGAAAAAGAACGTCATCCTCATCATTTCTGATGAAGGAATCGGCATCCCTGAAAAAGATTTGCCACATATTTTTGAACGGTTTTACCGAGTCGATAAATCACGGTCGCGAACAGGCGGGGGCACAGGGTTAGGTCTGGCGATTGCCAAAGAAATTGTCGAAGCGCACGGCGGTTCGATTCATGCGATAAGCAAATTTGGAAAAGGGACAAGCATGATCATTACGTTGCCGAGGAGTGAATGAAGGTGTATACCGTTTTACTGGTTGATGACGAAAAACGAATGTTGGATTTATTGGAGCTGTATTTAATCCCAAATGGGTATCGTTGTGTGAAATGCGAGTCAGGGCAGTCCGCTGTTCGCTATTTAGAAAATGATGAAGTAGACATCGTTTTGCTTGATGTGATGATGCCAGAGATGGACGGATGGGAAACGTGCAAACAAATCCGTAAGTTTTCAAACGTCCCGATTATTATGGTCACCGCAAGAGATGCGACGACAGATGTTGTTCAAGGGCTAAAAATTGGCGCAGACGATTATATTACAAAACCGTTTGACGAATCGGAATTGCTTGCGAGAATGGAGGCGGTATTGCGTCGTTCTGTAGGCAAACAAACGAAACTCGAGTTTCACGGCTTAGTTTGGGATGAAGCGCAACATAAAGCCCAATATGTCGGGCACGATATTTTTCTCACGCCAAAAGAGTTTGCCATGTTAGGACTTTTTCTCAAAAATCCAAACCGCGTATTTAGCCGCGAACAGCTGATCGTGACATTATGGGGGTATAACGCCAATACAGAAGAACGGACAATTGATTCGCATGTGAAAAATATTCGCGAAAAGCTCCGCCAAGCTGGTTTTCCAATCGATGAATTTTTGCAAACGGTTTGGGGAGTCGGATATAAATGGAAGAGCAAGTAATTGCTTTATTTCATACGTATCCATCGATCGCTTTTCTTCTCAGCATTGCGATCAATATTGTGATTAGTATTTTAGGTGTTGTTCCGAGCGTCTTTCTCACAGCTGCTAACTTGGCTGTATTCGGTTTTTGGCAAGGCACGTTTTTATCGTTTATCGGGGAAGCAGTTGGTGCGATTGTGTCATTTTTGTTATATCGAAAAGGATTTCGCAAACTTTCGGAAACGAAATGGCTTTCCGATCCGAAAGTGAAACGTTTGCTTGAGGCAGAAGGGACAGAAGCCTTTTCGCTTGTTTTGTCTTTGCGTCTTCTTCCTTTTGTTCCGTCGGGACTTGTGACGTTTGTGGCAGCCATTGGGCGCATGTCACTCCTTCTTTTTCTGGTCGCCAGCTCGCTTGGAAAGCTACCAGCACTTTTGTTAGAGGCATATTCGGTGTATCAAGTGATGAACTGGACATGGCAAGGGAAAGTGATACTGGCGCTTATATCTGCTTTTTTATTGATGTTTACTTGGAAAAGAATTGCTCAAAAAAAGGGGTAACTTCCATATATTTTCTAAATGTTTCTATGAACGTCGTACAAAGGAGAGTCGACCGTGATAGGATGTCAAAGCCAACGGTACCGTGAGTGCAAGCGATTATTCCATTACCGCGAAAGTGTATTTTGTAGACGGAACGACTCAAACGTATACGGCTGATTTTCCGATCGGTACGCAAGATTGGAACCGTGCGGCCATTTCGATCCATCCGTTTAAGCCGATTGACAAAGTGGACGCATCCGCTATGTTCCGCGGAAACTACACAGGAACGGTCTATTTTGACGCCATTCGTTTGATGGAAGGCAACGTCGTCACGAAAAACAAGTATGATGCCAATGGCAACTATGGGGAGGAAGAAACAGATGAAGCCGGGCATGTCACGAAAAAGAACTATGATGCCGTAGGAAATCTGTTGAGCGAATACGATGAGAAGGGACATCAAAGCCACCAAGCGAAGCGCGATAGAAAAAGCAAATTTCATGCAAAAAGGACTCTCTCTCCCTAATAGTGATGAAGTTGCAATTAAGTCATATGTAGACTATATTTATGAACAAGCATTTTCAAACAAATATTTACATGAAAACGATGAAGATATTGATGACGTTGACCAATATTAAAATGAGTAAAGTTAGGTATCAGTCGGGTATAATTCACGTATAAGTGAGGGAAATGAAAAATGAGCAAAGTTTATATTATTTCTGCTGCGGATGATAAGTCGGTTATTCTGGAATTACCGTCAACAAAAGAGGCTAAAATAGCCTACAAATACATTCGTTCTAAAACACCAGAAGCAAGCATTGGAGTATATGGTGCAAGAGATCTTCAAACATTTAGAAGAACACAAAGGACAATCGGACCTGCTACTGTGACGAGATCAGTTGAAACTTTTGTGAAAGCTTTGAACCTGAAAGAAAAATATATCCGCCGTGAACCAAAGACCACCTTATAAAAGAGGTGGTTTTCTTTTTGTTTTGATTGTCATGCCTGAGTTCGACAGTGACTAGGCAAACCAAGTGTCTCTCATCCGTTGATATAAAAGGGACGAGAGGCATTTGAGCATACTTCGGGCGTGTATCTAGGTGCGAGGATGGATGCCTAGAATATTCGGATGATGCTCCGGCCCTAGAACCGCAAAGAGTTGAGTCTATTTGTCCGTCAGTTCGATTCGTTGAGAAAGGTCTCTGTTTACGGAATTTTTGTTTCACAAAAAATCTACCAAAAGTGAATAGACCATGGGAAAACGTTGACGATAATAATGTTGTCAACACTTCCATTGCTTTATATACCCATTACCGGTATAATGTAATCAGAGGGGTGATATTTGATGAGCCATTGTGAAGATTACAATATGGATAAAAAAATGGTTCCGCGCACGGAAGAAGAAATTGGAAAAATTGTGAATCGCTTAAAACGAATTGAAGGACAAGTGCGCGGGGTGCAAAAGATGGTCGAAGACAATCGGTATTGCATCGATATTTTAGTGCAAATTTCTGCAATCACGGCAGCGTTAAATAAAGTAGGATTGAACTTGTTAGAACGTCATGTCAGCCATTGTGTGTCGAAAGCGATCCGCGAAGGAAGCGGAGAAGAATCCATTCGTGAGCTAATGGATGTCATTAAGCAATTTTCAAAGTAAGGGAGGGGAAATGGATGCGAACGGTGACATTAAAAGTGACCGGTATGACATGTGCTGCTTGTTCTGCCCGCATTGAAAAAGTGTTGAATAAAATGGACGGTGTAGAAGCAACGGTCAATTTAGCGATGGAAAAAGCGACCGTTCAATACGACCCGAATAAATATACCATTGCAGACATTGAAGCAAAAATTGAAAAGTTAGGATATGGCGTTGCGACAGAAAAAGTGACGCTAGATATTGAAGGGATGACATGCGCGGCATGTGCGACACGGATTGAAAAAGGGTTACATCGGATGGAGGGCGTGACAAGCGCAACGGTGAATTTAGCGACAAACAGTGCGGTGGTCGAATATAAAGAAGGCGTAACGTCGGTCGAAGCCATTTTAGAGAAAATTAAAAAGCTTGGGTACAAAGGGCAAATTCGCACCGAGGAACAAGACGATGCTGGTCGGAAAGAAGATCGGCTTAAAAAAAAGCAACGGCAACTCGTTATTTCCATCATCTTATCACTGCCTTTGCTTTATACGATGCTTGCCCATATGCCGTTTCATATCGGCTTGCCAATGCCGCATCTCTTGATGAATCCGTGGTTTCAGCTTCTTTTGGCGACACCCGTTCAGTTTTACATCGGTGGTCCTTTCTATGTCGGGGCGTACCGGGCGTTACGAAACAAGAGCGCGAACATGGACGTCCTCGTGGCGCTTGGAACATCGGCTGCCTATTTTTATAGCTTGGTTGAAACGTTGCGGGCGCTCACGAATCATGAACCGCGATTATATTTTGAAACGAGCGCCGTTTTAATTACGCTTGTGCTTGTCGGCAAATATTTTGAAGCGCTTGCGAAAGGGCGAACAACCGAAGCAATCTCTAAGTTGTTAAGCCTGCAGGAAAAAGAAGCGACTGTCATTCGACACGGGAAAGAAATAAAAGTTCCGCTCGAAGAAGTGGTGATTGGCGATACGATCGTTGTTAAACCAGGAGAAAAAATTCCAGTAGACGGTACGGTCATTGCTGGATCTTCTTCCGTTGACGAATCGATGATTACGGGGGAATCAATTCCAGTGGATAAAAAGGAAGGCGACTTTGTCATTGGGGCAACGATTAATACAAATGGTGTACTAACTATTCGTGCAGAAAAAGTTGGAAAAGATACTGCACTTGCTAATATCATTCAAATCGTTGAAGAGGCGCAAGGATCGAAAGCACCGATTCAGCGAATGGCGGATACGATTTCCGGCATTTTCGTCCCAATCGTTGTCGGGATTGCTGTCGTTGCATTCATTATATGGTACTTCTTTGTTGCACCAAACGATCTACCAAAAGCGCTCGAAGTTGCCATTGCCGTTCTCGTCATTGCGTGTCCGTGTGCGCTTGGCCTTGCCACGCCAACATCGATTATGGTTGGAACAGGAAAAGGTGCAGAACAAGGAATTCTCTTTAAAGGGGGTGAGTACCTAGAAGGAACGCATAAAATCAACGCGGTCTTACTTGATAAAACAGGAACAGTGACAAAAGGAAAACCCGAAGTGACAGATGTGTTGTCGTTCCAAGAACATATGCTTGACTATGCCGTTTCCGCCGAGAGCGCTTCGGAACATCCGCTAGCGCAAGCGATTGTGGCGTATGGAAAAGCAAACGGAATTGTCGCGCAACCGTTGACGCATTTTTCTGCGCTCGTTGGACATGGAATTGAAGCAACGGTGAACGGAAAGCATGTGCTCATCGGTACGCGCAAGTTAATGAACGAACGTGCGGTCGATATTGCCGAACATGAGGAACAAATGATCAAGCTTGAAAGCGAAGGAAAAACGGTCATGCTCGTTGCCATTGATGGACAGCTTGCTGGGATGATTGCTGTTGCCGATACGATCAAGGAAACGTCGAAACAAGCCATTGCGACATTAAAACAAATGGGTATCGACGTGTATATGGTAACGGGAGACAATAAACGGACAGCCGGAGCAATCGCGAAACAAGTCGGCATTGAACACGTATACTCAGAAGTGCTGCCAGAAGATAAAGCGAACATCGTGGAGGATTTGCAAAAGCAAGGAAAACGAGTCGCGATGGTCGGCGACGGCATTAACGACGCTCCAGCTCTGGCGAAAGCGGATATTGGAATGGCGATTGGCACAGGCGCAGATGTCGCGATCGAAACAGCTGATGTGACGCTTGTTGGTGGCGACTTGTTGCACATTCCAAAAGCGATTGAACTGAGCCGACAAACGATGCGCAACATTCGGCAAAACTTGTTTTGGGCATTATTTTATAATAGCGTTGGTATTCCAGTCGCTGCCGCTGGGCTATTACAACCATGGATTGCTGGGGCAGCGATGGCATTTAGTTCTGTATCTGTTGTGACAAACGCGCTTCGTTTGAAGCGTGTGAAAATATAAACTAGGGAGGAATAGATGATGACGATTACATTACAAGTACAAGGAATGACATGCGGACATTGCAAAGCGGCGGTGACAAATGCGCTACAAACGTTAGATGGCGTCAGCCGTGTAGAGGTGCATTTGCAAGAAGGTACAGTCGATGTAGATTATGATGAAACAAAAGTAAGCGTAGAAAAACTGAAAGAAGCGATTGAAGAACAAGGATATGATGTGAAATAAGGAAGAAAAGGGTGCCCACACAATGTTGGACACCCTCTTTCTTACTCCCCTTTATTCGTTGTATCGTTCGGATCTGGTGTATAGCTTGATTTGTAGTCTTTGTATTTTAATTCTGTGACCATTCCTGCTGAAGCGTGATGTAAGTCATGGCAATGGAACATCCAATTTCCCGGATTGTCTGCTTGAAATGCGACGACATATTCTTCTCCAGGGTTTATATTCAACGAATCTTTGATCAATGGAGAGCCTGTGACTGGCTTCCCGTTTTTGCTTAATACTTGGAAGAAATGGCCGTGTAAATGCATCGGATGGACGTCCATTGGTGAGCTGTTCACTAGTTTTACTTTGACAACATCGCCTTTTTTCACGTTGATTGGCGCTGTGTTAGGATACGTTTTTCCATTGATCGTGAACACCATCCCATTTTTGTCCATAGCCGTTCCTAAATCCATTGTGTACTCTACATCGTACGTTTGGTCTAGCGTAAATGGCCCTGCGTTGTATTTTCCGTACGTTGTGATATCGATAATAGGAAGTGTTTCTTTAGCATTTGTTTTGTCCGGCTTGTTTGTTTGGCCTTCGTATTGAATGTTTACTTTCATGCCATCAGTACCTTTCATATCCCCATGGCATTCTAATAACCATTCTCCTGGATTATCGGCGATAAACTCAATATCATAACGCTCACCCGGAGCAATATTCAACAGTTCATCTTTGATTGGTTGCGGATCGTTTAATGGCTGTCCGTCTGTTGCGACAATTTTAAACGAATGTCCATGCAAATGGAGTTTATGAGACATGTACCCTGCGTTGATGAGGCGAAGCCGCACTTTTTCGCCTTTTTTCACTTTCAGTGGTTCAATCGCTTGACCGCTTTTTCCGTTAATCGTGAAAATATCGTACATACTCATATCATGCATCATCGAGCTATTGCCGTGATGCATATTTGTATGATTGGCTTGTTCAGTCGTTGATGCTTGTTGTTGGCTCATCCATTCATCTAATACGAGCGTGTAATCTCGATCGACTTGTTCTCCTTCTTTTGGTTCAACGATCAATGTACCGTATAATCCTTTGTCCACTTGCTCGGCACTTTTTTGATGCGAATGGTACCAGTACGTTCCGGGTATAGTGGCTGTAAATTCGTACGTAAACGTTTCTCCTGGTTTAATGGCATCCATTGTCACCCCAGGCACACCATCTTGATCATTAGGGACAGGATAGCCGTGCCAATGAATAGCGGTCGGTTCAGGCAATTCATTTTTTAAAACAATTTTTACTCGCTCTCCTTGCTTTACACGAATTTGCGCTCCTGGTACTGATCCATTATACGTGTATACCGGGAGCTGGACTTGATCGTTGAGTTGCAATAACGTTTCCTTCGCTGTCAGATGAATTTCTTTTCCGGATATCACTTCTGTTGCAGTTGCCAAAGGCAAACTCTCTTTATTGGAAGTCGTTTCTTTTTTCGTATGCATGTTGGACATATCGTGTCCTTGCATCGAATTAGAGCAAGCTGCACTCATCGTAATGACTCCTACCATTACTGCTCCTAACCATAATTTCTTCATCGCATTCCCTCCATAAACTTGTATCGTAACATCATCATAAAAAAGAAATGTGCAAAATGTATGGAGAAAAGCTTATCAAGACAGCGGGCAAAATTTATGGTATAGTCTTTTGTGTGAATGAGAGTTTTTGTTCATCATTTCTCCACATTTTTTGTTTTAATAAAATAGCAAAAACGAAACAGCAAGTTCAATCATTCCAATGTGTAAAATGACGACTAAATGGAGGCAACTGTAGGATGTGTGGTTTTGTTGGCTATATTTCTGATGTTCCGAAAGAGATAAATAGTAACTGGAAAGAAACGTTCCGATATATGAACGATCTGATCACTCATCGTGGTCCTGATGATCATGGCTATTTTTTTGATGAATACGTCAGTTTTGGGTTTCGGCGGTTAAGCATTATTGATCTTGAAAATGGACATCAGCCGCTATGTTATGAAAATGAAAGATATTGGATTATATTTAACGGAGAAATTTACAACTACGTCGAGTTGCGTGACGAATTAATCAAGAAAGGGTGTTCGTTTTCTACCCATTCTGATACAGAAGTGATCGTTGCTTTATATAGTATTGAAAAAGAAAACGTAGTGAATAAACTTCGTGGCATGTTTGTATTTGTTATTTGGGATAAACAAGAAAAAGAAATTTTCGCAGCACGTGACCCGTTCGGGATTAAACCGTTTTTTTATGTAGAAAAAGAAGATCATCTATTTGTCGCTTCCGAAAAGAAAAGTATTTTATATGCCCTTGAACACGACGAACTAAATCATGAAGCTTTGCAACATTATTTAACTTTTCAATATGTTCCAGAGCCATTGACGATGTCCGCTCATATTCGCAAGCTAGAGCCTGGACATTATATGAAGAAAAAACTAGGAGAGAAATTAAACATCCAGCGCTATTGGAAGGCTACATTTCATCCGACGAATCAATCGGAAAGTGAACTTGTCAAAGAAATCCAACAAGTGTTGTTTGATTCGGTAAGTATTCATATGCGCAGCGATGTCCCGGTCGGTTCATTTTTGTCAGGAGGAATCGATTCTTCGCTCATTGTAGCTATTGCGAAACAATTTCATCCGCATATCAAAACATTTTCAGTCGGATTTGAGAGAGAAGGATTTAACGAAATTGATGTAGCAAAAGAAACGGCAGAAAAGTTAGGAGTTGAAAATATTAGTTACGTCATTTCTCCAAACGAATATGTGAAGGAATTGCCGAAAATTATATGGCATATGGACGATCCATTAGCAGATCCGGCAGCTGTCCCTCTTTATTTCGTAGCAAGAGAAGCGAGGAAATATGTAACCGTTGTTCTTTCTGGTGAAGGAGCGGATGAGTTGTTTGGTGGATATAACATTTATCACGAACCAAAATCTTTACAAATATTTGAGCGAATGCCGAATTTTATGCGATATATTTTAGCTATGATTGCAAAAGTATTGCCTGAAGGAGTAAAGGGAAAAAGTTTTATTGAACGCGGAATTACCCCAATTGAAAAACGTTATATCGGCAATGCGAAAATGTATAGCGAACAGGAAAAAAAGGAGTTGCTGAAAGCATACGATCAACATATAGCATACACAAACATTACCGCGCCGTTTTACCATGAAACAGAAGGATATCCTCCGATCAACCGAATGCAATATATTGATATTCATACATGGTTGCGAGGCGATATTTTATTGAAGGCAGATAAAATGACGATGGCACATTCTTTAGAATTACGCGTTCCTTTCCTCGATAAAAAAGTATTTGAAGTCGCCGCAAAAATTGCTCCGGAAATGAAAGTGAAAAATAAAACGACAAAGTATATTTTGCGGAAAGCAGCAGAAGGGATTGTTCCGGATCATGTTTTACATCGCAAAAAGCTAGGCTTTCCTGTTCCTATTCGGCACTGGTTAAAAGATGAAATATATGACTGGGCGAAACGTACGATAAAAGAAAGTGAAACAGATCATCTATTTCATAAAGACGTATTGTATCGTTTGCTAGAGGAACATCGTCAAAACAAAGCGGATCATAGCCGAAAAATATGGACAGTACTCACTTTCATGGTTTGGCACCAAGTGTATGTCGAGAAAAAATATCACTTTATGAATGAAGAAGAAAAAAGAAAACTGTTCGTGTAAATGAGTCATGTTCGGAGCTCCTGTTTTACCTCGGAGCTCTTTTTTATTGCTTTCTATGCATACAATAATATAAAAAAAGGGGGAATATGAAGATGAAAAAATGGATGATTATGTTTATGAGTTTTCTTCTTTCTGCTTGTGGTGTATCGAAAGCAGAGAAACAACATGCGTATAAAGAAGGAGATCAAATACCATACGAAGTTGTTACAGAAGAACAGCTTCCAAAGCAGATGAGAGCGTTGTATGAAAAACAGCATAAACAATTTCAAACGTATACCGTTCAACAAGAAGATGTGACGTATGTTGTCATTCATCTCGGTGAAAGAAAGACAGGCGGATATGGGATTGAAGTTATCGATGTGCGATACGAAAAAGGGAAAGCGATCGTCTATTATAAAGAGCGAAAACCAGCGCCGGATGCGGTTGTTACTCAAGCGTTAACATATCCGAAAGTGGCAATAAAAATAAAAACATCTGTGCCAATCGAAATAAAAAAGAAATAGCTCTATGTGTTGGGCATAGAGCTATTTGCTTGCTGAAATACCATCCGCAACAATCCATCCTGATAATGCGCAACCGAGCGATCCTGCGCCAGGAAACACCGTATCTCCGCAAAGCCATAACCCTTCGACATTCGTTTGCGGTGAATACGTAGACAATAAACTGAAGACACCGTTTGGAATATATCCCCCTACCTTTCCGAACGCCCGATGAGTAAAGCGAGAAAATGTCACAGGTGTGCCGACTAATTGAACATGTATATTTGTTAATGGGAATGTTTTGTTTACACGTTGCAATATTTGTTCTGTCAGTATCTTTTTCTGTTCATCATACGCATGACGATTCCACCAATGAAGTGGTTCGGTATGGGTCGAAATCGTTATGGAACGTTTTCCTACAGGCGCCATTTGTCGATCGAACGGTGCAGAAGCGGACAATAAAAATTGATTTCCTTCACTCATCGGTTTTGTTCGATCGACGATAAATTGGTGGTATAGGCTATCTGTCTGTAAGTCGTCGTCCGCTCCAATATAAATGGTAAATGCTCCCCAAGCTGGGCGCCTTTTTTCCTTTTCTTCACGAATTGAAAATGTGCGTTTTATTGAATCGTCTAAAATGGAGAAAATACTATGGATAGAGCCGTTAAATACAACATGTTTCGCTTCATATGTTTGTTTTCGATTTGTCGTCACAAGCCAATGACGCTGTTTGCGAATGGACACAACTTTTTCACGCATCCGTAGTTCTCCGCCAAGCTGTTTATAACGTTCAGCGATCGTATGAACAACGTTTGAAAGCCCTCCCTCAACGTAAAACGCTCCGCGATGAAATATGCTTAAGGCGACGGCGCCAAGCAAAGCGGGACAACGCTCAATCGTTGTTTGCACACTATCAACGAGTTGTCCGTTTAAAAAAGCAATGAACGTTTCGTCACGGATGCCATAATGTTGCAGTCGTTTCGCAATCGATTGAAACAAAAATGGTGTGGCGCTTATTAGTTTGCGGTCTGCTTTTTGCATCGCTTGAAATAAATGTTTAATCGTTTTCGGAGGAACGATCGGTCGTTTATATACAAAAGAAAGCATCGCATCCGCCAGGGAAAACATTTCTTCAAAAAAGCGAACAATGGCTGCGCTATCTTTTGGAAACTGTCGGGCAATTTCTTCAAACCAACGTTCTTTTTGTTGGTAATATCGAATCGTTCGTTCCGAAAAATGTACGTCCATGATCGTATCCAATAAATGAACAGGAGGGGGAGACATGTCGAGTTCATGAAATAGTTGTGAAAATACGCCGCCTTCTTCAAATCCCATCCCAAGTGTAGCGCCTGCTTGAAAACGAAACGACTGTCGTTCGAACTTTCCTGCACATCCACCGAGTTCGCTTGCAGCTTCGAGCGTGAGTGTGCGATATCCTTTTTTCGCAAGCAGCGCACTTGCGGTCATCCCTCCGAATCCTGTTCCAACAACAATGACATCGTACAATATGTTCACCTTCTTTTTCTTTTTATTATACAATTATTAAACAAATATTGTACAATAAAAACACGTAATATTTGAAAGGATGAGATGTATGCATACAGCAGTTGTTTGGTTTCGCCGAGATTTTCGATTGCACGATCATACAGCGCTCGTTCACGCGCTTCAGTGGGCGAAAGAAAGGGAAGGAAAGCTTCTTTTTTTCTTTCATTTTGACCCTTATTTCGCCAAAGAGCGAACGTATCATCATGAATACTTTTTTCAAACAGTTGAGCACTTTCGCCAGTCATTATGTGAATACGGCATTCACATGCATGTATTGTATGGGGACACAGATCAAGTATTTACTCGCCTCATTTATCATACAAATATGTGTGCGATTTTTTTAAATAAAGACGAAGTTGGGCGCGGAAAAGAGCGGGATGATTATGTTCAGGCGTTGTTACAAAAGCATGGAGTGGAAGTGTATACATATGATGATGCGCATATGCATGGGGCATTTGAAGTACTAAAAGCAGATGGAACGCCTTATAAAGTATATACACCATATTACCGCGCATGGAGAAAACGCCCGAAGCGTTTTCCGCTTTCAATAGACATCGATTTGTTACGTGCTCATATGTTACATATCACGCCGCTTTCGGAAGATGACGAGCGTGCGTTTACGATGTGGCTTGCGTCATGTACGAAACGTTGGGAGCATACGAGCGAACAAGACGCTTTACATGTTTTACAGCAGTTTATCGATACGGCACTTCCGTATTATCATCGGAAACGAGATATTCCGGGCGTTGCGGGTACAAGTCGTTTATCTCCACATTTAAAAACTGGGACGATTTCTATTCGCACCGTTTTTCATGCGGTTGCGCAACAATTTGGAAATGGATATGATGAAGCAATAGAAACGTATATAAAAGAGCTAGCTTGGCGCGATTTTTATCATATGATTTATGCGCATTTTCCGTTTACAAAAACGGAAGCGTTTATTGAAAAGTATCGTCATCTTCCATGGTCGCGTGATGATGAACGCTTTGAAGTTTGGAAAGAAGGAAAAACAGGTTTTCCACTCGTTGATGCAGGGATGCGCCAGTTGAAAAAGGAAGGATGGATGCACAACCGTCTGCGCATGGTTGTTGCCTCGTTTTTAACAAAAGATTATTTGATCGATTGGCGCATGGGCGAACAATACTTTCAACATATGTTAATCGATTACGATGAAGCATCAAATATCGGCGGATGGCAATGGGCTGCTTCTGTCGGGACAGATGCTGTACCGTATTTTCGCGTCTTTAACCCGATTGAACAATCGAAAAAGTTTGACCCAGACGGCACATATATTCGCACGTATGTACCAGAACTTGCTTCTTTCCCTTCGGCACATATTCATGAGCCATGGAAAAGTAACATAAAAGTCGATTACCCTGCACCGACAGTAGACCATTCATTGCAACGCCAACGCGCCATTGCGTTGTTTCAAATGAATGAACGATTATAGCCTACTTGATGAAGTGGGCTTTTTTGCTTTAGTTAAATCATGAAGGATTATAAATTGTAAAAAAAGAATAGAAATAAATAGCGTTTATATTTTGGCATTGTTATCAGCCGCGTTGATTGGGAGAGATGAGGAAGGGGGAGAACAATGATAGAAAAAAAGAAGCTTTACATTAACGGAGAATGGGTAGAAGCGGAGTCGTACACACATCTTTTGGCGCCATATGATGGAGAAGTATTGGCACACATTCCTATTGCGACAAAACAACATGTCCAGCACGCGATTGCGGCTGCGGATAAAGCGCGGCGAACGATGGCGAAGATGCCTGCACATGAACGAGCGGCCATTTTAGAGAGAGTCGTGACGTTATTGCAACAGCGTGCGGACGAAGCGGCTACGATCATTGCGAAAGAAGCCGCAAAGCCAATCACAATCGCCAAAGCGGAAGTAGCGCGCATGATTCAAACGTATAAATTTGCGGCGGAAGAGGCGAAGCGAATTCATGGGGAGACGATTCCACTTGATGCTGCGCCAGGTGGGGAACATCGTGTCGCTTTTACGGTCAGAGAACCGATTGGAGTGATTGGAGCGATTACCCCGTTTAATTTTCCGATGAATTTAGTAGCGCATAAGCTAGGCCCTGCGATTGCATCTGGAAATACGGTTGTATTGAAGCCTGCGAGCCAAACGCCGCTTTCTGCGTATTTTATCGCGGAGTTGTTTGATCGAGCAGGATTGCCCAAAGGGGCACTTAATGTCGTGACAGGGAGCGGAAAAACAGTTGGCGATCAAATTGTGACAGATCCGCGTGTTCGCATGATCACATTTACAGGAAGTCCTGAAGTAGGAATCGCTATTCGCAACAAAGCCGGCTTAAAACGTGTGACGCTAGAATTAGGGTCAAACTCAGCCGTTATTATTGATGAACAAGTGGACGTTGATCGAATCATTCCGCGGTGCGTCGTCGGTGCTTTTTCGTTTCAAGGACAAGTGTGTATTTCCTTGCAGCGCATCTATGTGCATGAGAAACGGTATAAAGAATTCGTCGAAAAGTTTGTGGCAGCGGTGAAGCAGTTGAAAGTTGGTGACCCGCTTGATCCGAAGACAGACGTTTCGGCTCTTATTTCTGAAAAAGATGTGGAGCGTTCGTTACAATGGATCGAGGAAGCGAAACAAGGAGGTGCTACCGTTGCAATCGGTGGGGAGAGACAAGGAAATATTTTGTTGCCGACAGTCATTTTAGACGCATCACCAACATTGAAAGTATCATGTCAAGAAGTGTTTGCGCCGATTGTGTTGATTAATAAAGTTTCATCCGTCGACGAAGCGATTGAGCTTGTCAACGATTCGCGCTACGGGTTGCAAGCAGGTATATATACAGACAATGTCCATACCGCATGGGAAGCGGCAGAGAAACTACATGTTGGCGGGGTTCTTATTAATGACATTCCAACGTTTCGTGTCGACCATATGCCGTATGGCGGGGTAAAGGAAAGCGGATTTGGGCGCGAAGGTATTCGATACGCAATCGAAGAAATGACAGAGTTAAAGCTTATTATTTTCAACCGAAATCGATAAAGAGTGCGCAATCGAACAATTTTGGCTCTTGTCGTCTGAAACAAGAGCCGTTTTCGTTCAGGTGCGCGAAGGATGGATGAGCGCAAGGAAGTAATACATAAAAGGGGGACTTCCATTGGACATTTTTATCCGTATTGTGATTGATGTCATTTTGCCGCTGTTTTTGTTGATTGGTGCAGGGGCGTATTTGCATCGATTGTTTCATTTTGATATGAATACGTTGTCAAAAATAACGACATATTTTTTGCTTCCGGCAGTTGGGTTTGTAAACATTTATGAGAGCGACATAACAAGTGATGTATTGTTGAACATCCTCTTTTTTCTCGTTCTACAAAATGGGACGCTTATTATGCTTAGTGCGATGATGGCAAGATGGCTAAAGCTTGATCGAAGTTTAGGGGCAACGTTTCAAAATACAATCGTGCTTAACAATTCTGGTAATTTTGGTATCCCGGTTAGTCAACTTATTTTTCGCCAAGAGCCGATAGGTTTGTCGATCCAAATTGTCGTAACGATTTTTCAAAACTTTTTAACGAACACGTATGGATTGTTTCAGTTTATTTCTGCAAGTGAAAATAAAGGGAGAATGACTCGTGAATTTTTAAAAAATCCGATTATTTACGCCCTTATTTTTGGTGTTATTTTCCGATTTTTTCATATTTCTGTCCCATCGTTTATTTGGCAGCCGCTTGAGCATGTCGCTGATGCTTTTTTAGCGATTGCCTTGTTGACGTTAGGTGCTCAACTTGCTTATATGAATATGAAACGTATTCCGCGTCTCATGTTTATAACGATTGGTAGTCGGCTAATTCTCTCTCCTTTCATCGCTTTTTTCATCATTTTGATTTTACATATAAAAGGAATTACAGCCCAAGCGTTGCTTATTGCGAGTGCATATCCTTGTTCGCGAAATACAGCGTTATATGCGTTAGAATACAATCATCATCCCGAATATGCAGCCCAAGCTGTATTTTTATCTACTTTGCTTAGTCCGGTGACAGTAGCTAGTGTCATTGGTATAGCGCATGTTTATTTTTAATCCATATGCCAAAGGAGCCCACCGTTTATGGTTCTTTTGGCATGCGTTTGTTTTATGACTTCATGATGACAGGAACCCACAATTCATTTTCCGGATGGCGAGTTGGCGGATAATAACATTCGATGCAAGGAAAATTAGCGAGCTTATATTGAGAAGCAGGGAGCCATTGTGAATATAATTGCTGCCACGCTTCGTCAATATTTGGAATAACTGCCCATGTATCATGCGAAATCGTCATTCGTTCCATGTTCGACACTTCCCCGTCATAGCGTATCCCCATGAAGTAAATAAACTCCTCATCTGTTATTGTTGCATCTTTCCCACAAACGCCTAACAGCCCTTCAAGTGTACACTTCGGCTGTTCCCACGACAAATCAATAAGTTGTTGCATCAATCCATTCTTCTCGGCATGAGCCCAAAGTGAAGGAATCGTTTGAAATGCTTCGTTTGTTTTTACACGGTATCCTTTTCCTACCAGTGTTAATTCAAATGGGATGGTTTCAATTTTATACTCCATTTCGTTAGCTCCTTTTGTTAAATTGATGGACATTTTTGTATGAGTTGAAATTTCTCACCTTTTTATATTAACATAAAAATCCAATATACATTTATAAATTTTTCAGAAGGTGTTGCATGATATTGAATAACATCGTTACATTCTTTCGTTTTATTGTTGTTGGGATGAGTAATACACTTGTGGATTTTTTGGTATTTTTCTCCCTCATAACGCTTCATGTGCCGTACATGTGGGCGCAAATATTCGGTTATAGCGTAGGTGTGATCAATAGCTATATATGGAATCGAACGTGGACATTTCGATCAGCAGGAGGAATGAAAAAACAATTTGTTCGCTTTCTTGTCGTAAACCTTTGTTCTCTCATCGTCACGATCATGATGTTACATCGTTTCAGCGAAATGTTTCCGATTGCTTTAAACAAAACGATAGCGACAGTGGGCGGAATAGCAATCAATTGGTTCGGCAGTCGCATGTGGGTGTTTTCTGAAAAAGCATGTTGTGAAGAAAAGTAACACATATTTCAAAATATTAAGAAAAAATAGTTGTTTTATTTACTTCTTATGTTATATTTATGTTATTAAATATAACATAAGGGGGCGTGTGTATGTTTTTGATAAAGAAGAGATTGAAAGTGGAAGAAGCGAAAGAAGAGAAACCGAGTGAAATACTAGGTCAAATTGAAGTGGCGGTTGATCAATTAAAAGCAGTTGTTGAACAAATGAAACTAGCTGCTAGTTCACTTGATCATACGTCTAATGCAACGCAACAAAGTACGTTCCAACTTGTTGACCATTTAGAAAAAACAGTAAGTTATACACTACAAGTGGAAGAAAAAACGAAAGTCATCGAGTCGTCAGCATTGAAAGTTTCCGATGTTTCCCGTCGCATTCATGAGTACAGCGAAGCGTCCTATAATGAGCTTATTGTAGCATGGAATTCACTACAAAAACTACAACTTGACATGGATGAGTTGCGAACGAGTCATTATGCTTTGCTTAGTCAGATGGAGTTGTTAGTCAAGCAGTCACAAGAAATTCGTCACATTTTGTCAACGATTGCTTCGATTTCACAAAAAACGGGTATTTTAGCTCTGAATGCAAATATTGAATCAGCACGCGCAGGAGAGCACGGTAGAGGATTTTCAGTTGTTGCGAATGAAGTAGGAAAATTAGCGAATCAAACATCTGTTGCAGTAGAACAAACGCGAAATATTTTATCTTCTATCCAATCGGGGATTCATTCGACGATGAGAATGGTAGAAGTAGAAAATGAGCAAATCGAAAACGGATCGAGTGAAATGAACCGTGTATTATCTCTTATGGTTGGGTTTAAAGAACGGTTGCATGATATGACCGCATTGGCGCACGAATCGGCACAATCTGTTGAAGGGCAGACAGCGAGTGTACAAGAAATTTCAGCTTTGCTTGCATACATTTCAGCGATGGCATCAGAAAATAAAAACTATGCGCACGAAGTAGCGAAACATATGGATATACAGCATAAAAATGTCGAACAAATGTTGAAAGTAAATGAAGCGATTGAAAAAACATCAAATGAATTACAAGTCATGATGAAAAAAGATGAACATGAACGAACGTTCTCTATGGATTTGCGTGTCATTGAACGAATGAAAGAAAAGCTTACATCATTTGTGCAATCTTATCCGTTTGATCGTTTGGATGCGAGTGAACATGAAGTGTATTTAAATGAATTTTTACACGTAAACGAAAATGTCGAGGCAGTTTGGTCAAATCGAATCGACGGAACATTTATTTACTCAAATCCTCCAGCTGGTCTTGTCAATGCCAAAGCTCGACCATGGTTTGTTGAGGCGACGAAAGGCAATGTGTACGTTTCTTCTGTATATACATCAGCGTTGACAAAACGCCCATGTTTGACCATTTCAGCACCAATTGTTCAAGATGGTTCTGTCGTTGGGGTTGTCGGCATCGATTTATCTGTGTAGTTATACAGTAAGCCGGCTATGCACATTAGCTGGCTTACTGGTATCGATCTAACATGGCGAAAAATTGTTTGACAAACTGATAAAATACGTTGACGGATGGCGCCAGGTCGTGATTCGGTAAAATAATTCCGACGTTGCGACGAACGAGCGGAAGTTCGATTGGCACTTTCACTGTATAGCGTGGAGTTGTCTCATAAAACGTGCTCTCTGGTAATAAAGTAACACCGATACTTGCTGAAACGAGCCCTTTGATCGCATCTAAATCTTCTCCTTCCGATGAAATAATCGGAGAAAAGCCCGCTTGTTTGCAAGCATCTTCTACTATTTTTCGCAAAATAAATCCTTCTGGAAACATGACGAATGGCTCATGCCGCAATTCGCTTAGTGCAATGCTTCGTTTCTGACTAAGTGGATGATCTTTCGGAATGAGCGCTGCGAACGACTCTGTAAATAAAATATCCCCTCGAATACCTTTTTCCACTGTTGGAACAGGACCTAAAAAAGCTAAATCGATTTCTCGCTTTTTCACCGCCTCGATTAAAAATTTGTACGACCCTTGGCGCAAATGAAAGGAAATGTGCGGATGTTGTTGTTTAAACGTAGAAATGACCATCGGCATCGTATAGCTAGCGAGACTTGTTGGAAAACCGATTTTAATCGTTCCGCGTTCTGGATCTAAATATTCCTCAATTTGTTGTTTCGCATAGTCGATCGCTTTTAGTGCTAATTCAATATGTTGTAAAAAGTGACGCCCGATCGGTGTTAATTTCACATTCCTTCCTTCTCGTTCAAATAACTTCACGCCAAGCTCATCCTCCAAATTGGCAATTTGGCGACTGACGGCGGATTGCGCAACATGCAATGCTTCAGCAGCTTCTGATACATGTTCCCGTTTCGCAACTTCCGTGAAATAAATGAGTTGTCTTAATTCCATCTTTACTACTCCTTTCCATTGTTCTCGAAATGAGATGAATGTTATCTAAATTATATATTGTTTGTATGATTATTGAAATCTACAATTATACATACATGATGACGGAATGGGGGATTCACATGAGAGGACTACCAAAAGCGCAAGGATTGTACTGTCCGCAGTTTGAACATGATGCATGTGGGATCGGGTTATACGCTCACTTAAAAGGTGAAGCGTCCCATCATATTGTAAAGCAAGGCCTTCATATGCTACGGCAATTAGAACATCGTGGCGGTCAAGGAAGCGACCCGCAAACAGGTGACGGGGCTGGAATCATGGTGCAAATTCCTGATGATTATTTTCGGGACGTTTGTTCATTTTCGCTTCCTCCGAAAGGACGTTACGGAGTTGGGATGATTTTCTTTTTTGAGCATAGCGAGCAAAAAAGAATGATGTTAGAGCATCAAATTTCTCATATCGTTCATGAAGAAGGACAAACGTTACTCGGATGGCGAGATGTGCCTGTTGATTTCGAAAAACTCGGAACATTAGCAAAACAAAGTCGTCCGTTCATTCGTCAGCTTTTTATTGCAGCGAGCGATGAAGTAACGGACGAACAACATTTTGAGCGAAAGTTATATGTCATTCGTAAACGAGCAGAAAAAGCGGTGAAAAACAATGAATATTATTTTGCGAGTTTATCAAGTCGCACAATCGTTTACAAAGGGCTAGTCACTCCGGAGCAATTAGATGCGTTTTATATCGATTTACAAGATGAGCGATTTCGTTCAGCGTTTGCACTCGTTCACTCGCGCTTTAGCACAAATACGTTCCCAAGCTGGGAGCGGGCGCATCCGAACCGTTATTTAATCCATAATGGAGAAATTAATACGTTGCGTGGCAATATTCATTGGATGATGGCGCGAGAGAAGCAATTTACGTCCCATGTTTTTGGTGAAGATTTACAAAAAGTTCTTCCGATTTTAGATACGAACGGAAGCGATTCGTCTATGCTTGATAATGCGTTTGAATTTTTTGTGTTAGCAGGAAAATCGCTCGCTGAAACGGCGATGATGCTCATTCCTGAACCGTGGTATTGGGATGAAGAAATGGACGATCATAAAAAAGCGTTTTATGAATATTACAGCTGTTTAATGGAGCCGTGGGATGGTCCGACAGCGATCGTGTTTACAAACGGAAAACAAATTGGAGGGATTTTAGATCGGAACGGTCTTCGCCCGGCTCGTTATTATGTAACGAAAGATGACTATATTATTTTTTCATCGGAAGTCGGAGTTATTGATGTAGCGCCGGAAAATGTTTTGTATAAAGAACGATTAAGCCCTGGGAAAATGCTTTTTATTGATTTTGAACAAGGGCGCATCATTTCTGATGACGAAATAAAAACGCAAATTGCCAATGAACGTCCGTATCGTCAATGGGTGGACGAACAAATCGTTTCAATTGACGAATTAACAACGGACGATGATGAACAATCATTTAATGATCTCGTTACGAAACAAAAAGCGTTCGGGTATACGTATGAAGATGTCGAAAAGACGATCATTCCGATGGCGACAGAAGGAAAAGATCCGACAGGGGCGATGGGAAATGATACGCCGTTAGCGGTTTTGTCCGATCGGCCACAAAGTTTGTTCAATTATTTTAAACAACTATTTGCGCAAGTAACAAATCCGCCGATCGATGCCATTCGTGAATATACCGTTACATCAACAGTGACGTTGCTTGGAAAAGAAGGGGATTTGTTA
Source organism: Anoxybacillus ayderensis (assembly GCF_013761015.1). Lineage (NCBI taxonomy): Bacteria > Bacillati > Bacillota > Bacilli > Caryophanales > Anoxybacillaceae > Anoxybacillus > Anoxybacillus ayderensis. The sequence goes on along the minus strand of NZ_JACDUV010000010.1, from coordinate 25,566 downwards.
AATCCAGATGCATCAGCTGCTCGCCGCATTCGTCTAGATAGTCCGATTATCACGAACAAACAATTAAGGGCAATTCGAATGAGTCCGTATCGCGAATTCGCTAGCGTCACGTTGTCAACGATTTTTACAGACAACTTAAAAGAGGCGTTAGACGAATTATGTGAAGCGGCAGATGAAGCCATCGCTTCCGGTGTGACGTTACTCATTTTATCTGATCGATCAATGGACGAACAACGTGTAGCCATTCCTGTCCTTCTTGCGGTCAGCGCGGTGCATCAACATCTTGTTCGAAAAGGGACGCGTACAAAAGTAAGCTTAATTGTCGAAAGCGGAGAAGCGCGCGAAGTACATCACCTTGCTGCGTTAATCGGTTATGGGGCAGATGCTATTCATCCGTATTTAGCGTTTGCGACTATTCGCGAAGCGATCGAAAAAGGAGTGCTTCATTCCACATACGAAAAGGCAGTAGAAACCTATAAAAAAGCAGCGACGGATGGCGTTGTGAAAGTGATGTCAAAAATGGGTATTTCAACAGTGCAAAGCTATCGTGGGGCGCAAATTTTTGAAGCGGTCGGTATTGGTGCGGATGTGATTGAGCAATATTTTACAGGAACAGCATCACAAATTGGCGGAATCGGTTTGGATGAAATTGCTCAAGAAGCAAAAATGCGTCATATGCAAGCGTTCCACACATCTTATGATCAAACATTAGATTCTGGAAGTGAATTGCAATGGCGTAAAAACGGTGAACATCATGCGTTTAATCCGAAAATGATTCACACGTTACAATGGGCATGTCGAAAAAATGACTACGAACTGTTTAAACAATACTCGAAAATGGCAAACGAAGAGCAAATGACATTTTTGCGTCATTTATTTACGTTTGACGAAACGCGTACACCGATTCCTATTGAAGAAGTAGAACCTGTGGAAGCGATTGTACGCCGATTTAAAACAGGGGCTATGTCATATGGTTCATTGAGCGAAGAAGCTCATGAAACGCTTGCGATTGCGATGAATCGCATCGGTGGAAAAAGCAATAGCGGAGAGGGTGGAGAAGATCCGCGGCGCTATGTACGAGATGAAAATGGTGATTTTCGTCGCAGTGCAATTAAGCAAGTTGCATCGGGACGGTTCGGTGTAAAAAGTCATTATTTAGTCCATGCCGATGAGTTACAAATTAAAATGGCGCAAGGTGCAAAACCGGGAGAAGGAGGACAACTTCCTGCCAATAAAGTATATCCGTGGATTGGAAAAGTGCGTGGATCCACGCCAGGTGTGGAACTTATTTCACCGCCACCGCATCATGACATTTATTCCATTGAAGATTTAGCTCAACTCATTTATGACTTAAAAAATGCGAATCGTCATGCGCGTATTAGTGTGAAACTCGTTGCAAAATCTGGCGTTGGTACAATCGCAGCAGGAGTGGCTAAAGGTGGTGCCGATGTAATCGTCATTAGCGGATATGACGGTGGTACGGGCGCTTCGCCAAAAACGAGCATTAAACATGCAGGGCTTCCGTGGGAGCTCGGTTTAGCCGAAACGCATCAAACGCTTATGTTAAACGGATTACGAGATCGTGTTGTATTAGAAACAGACGGAAAATTAATGACTGGTCGTGATGTCGTGATGGTCGCATTGCTTGGTGCTGAAGAGTTTGGTTTTGCGACCGCTCCGCTTGTCGTTTTAGGGTGTGTCATGATGCGCGTTTGTCATTTAGATACGTGCCCTGTTGGTGTAGCGACACAAAATCCGGAGTTGCGAGCAAAATTTACAGGGAAACCAGAGCATATCGTCAATTTCATGTATTTTATTGCCCAAGAAGTGCGTGAGATGATGGCTCAACTTGGTTTCCGCACGATCGAAGAAATGGTTGGACGGGTAGATGTATTAAAAATAAGCGAGCGGGCGAAGCGACATTGGAAAGCGAAACATCTTGATTTATCGCGCTTGCTGTATCAAGTGGACGGACCGAGAACGTTTTCTAAACCGCAAAACCATCGTCTCGATGAAACGCTTGATCATACGATGATTTTGCCAGCGGTAAAGAAAGCGCTAGAAGATAAAAAACCGATACAGCTACATGTCCCGATTCGCAACGTTCATCGTACGGTCGGTGCAATGGTAGGTAGCGAAATATCAAAACGATACGGAGAAGAAGGTCTTCCAGAAGATACGATCCGACTACATGTTCACGGTTCAGCCGGACAAAGTTTTGCGGCGTTTGTACCAAAAGGAATGACGATGACACTCATCGGAGATGCGAACGATTATGTTGGAAAAGGGTTGTCAGGTGGAAAAGTAATCGTTCGTCCGCCACATGAAGCGGAGTTTGCATGTAGCGACCAAGTTATTATTGGAAACGTCGCGTTTTACGGCGCAACAAGCGGTGAAGCGTACATTCGCGGGCGAGCTGGGGAACGTTTTTGCGTTCGCAATAGCGGAGTTGTTGCCGTTGTTGAAGGTGTTGGTGATCATGGCTGTGAGTATATGACAGGCGGACGTGTCGTTATCCTCGGTTCTGTTGGAAAAAATTTCGCCGCTGGAATGTCCGGTGGCATAGCATACGTACTTGCTGATGACGATGCGTGGAAAAAACGCGCGAACCGTGAACTTGTTTTATTTGAGTCATTAGTCGACGAAAACGAAATACGAGACGTGCAACATATGATTATGAAACATTACGAATATACAGAAAGCCCGAAAGCGGCGTATGCGCTTGCAAATTGGGAACGAGTTGTGAAAGACATCGTCAAAGTCATTCCGAAAAATTATAAGCTTATGATTGAAACGATCGAGGCGCTAAAGCAACGCGGATTGTCGCATGACGAAGCGGTATTTCAAGCGTTTGAAACGGTTGCAAGCAAAAAAGGTGTCGTCGCTGAAAAAGTTATCGAAGCGGTCGCAAAGTAAGCGATCGCTTCTGTAAAAAAAAGAAAGGGGGAGAACGATGGGGAAAGCAACAGGGTTTATGGAATATGTACGGGAGGAAGAAAAAAAGCGTGATCCGCTTTCTCGTTTACATGATTGGAACGAATATACGTTTCCGTTTTCAAATGAAACGTTAGCACGTCAAGGAGCGCGATGTATGGATTGCGGTACTCCTTTTTGTCATATGGGAATGGAACTAAATGGCTTAACGTCAGGATGCCCGATTCATAATCTCGTTCCGGAATGGAACGATCTTGTATATCGTGGACGTTGGAAAGAAGCGTTTGAACGGTTAGCAAAAACGAATAACTTTCCAGAGTTTACGGGACGTGTCTGCCCAGCACCGTGTGAAGGATCGTGCACTGTAGCGATTTCCGATCCGGCGGTGGCCATTAAAGGAATTGAGCGAGCAATCATCGACAAAGCATTCGCAGAAGGTTGGGTTCAACCGCGCATTCCGAACAAGCGAACGGGAAAAAAAGTCGCTGTGATCGGCTCAGGGCCAGCGGGTTTAGCATGTGCAGACGAATTAAATCAAGCAGGTCATTTTGTCACTGTATACGAGCGTGCCGATCGCATAGGGGGATTATTAACATACGGCATTCCGAATATGAAACTTGGAAAAGATGTCGTCGAACGGCGTGTGCGCCTACTTAGCGAAGAAGGAATTACGTTTATCACGAATACAGAAGTTGGAAAGTATATTACCGTCGATGAGTTACAGAAACAATATGATGCGGTTGTTCTTTGTGTTGGAGCGCAAAAACAGCGCGATCTTGTTATAGAAGGACGCGAATTAGATGGCGTTCATTTTGCAATGGATTACTTAACCCGAACAACAAAATGGTTGTTGACCGGCGAAAAAGAAGAAACGTTTATTGATGCAAAAAATAAACACGTCATCGTCATCGGTGGTGGTGATACAGGAGCTGACTGCGTAGCAACAGCGCTTCGCCAACAATGTAAAAGCGTTGTCCAGTTCGGCAAACACCCCGCATTGCCGACTGATCGTGCAAGTGATAATCCGTGGCCACAATATCCCCTTATTTTTACCGTTGATTATGCGTATGAAGAAGCGGAAGCGAAGTTTGGTACGGATCCACGTCAATATTGCATTCAAACGAAAAAAATTGTCGGTGATGATAGAGGGAACGTAAAAGAACTGCATACGATTCAAATGGAAAAAATAGTAGATGAACATGGGCGTATTGTATTTAAAGAAATTCCAGGTACAGAGAAAGTATGGCCATGTGACATCGTGTTAATCGCCATCGGTTTTGAAGGACCAGAGCCATCGCTTTTACAACAATTTGGAGTAGAAACAGAAAACAAAAAAGGAAAAGCGTCACGATACAAGACAAATGTCGAAGGGGTATTTGTCGCAGGTGATGCAAGACGTGGGCAAAGTCTTGTCGTCTGGGCTATTCATGAAGGTCGGGAAGCAGCGAAGGAAATCAGTCGCTTTCTCCGTGACAAGTAAACGGATGAATCATCTCCTTTCATCACACATATATTGATGTATCATAAGAAAAAGGAGATGATTCATTTGTCATTCCCAAATGTCCCTAACATTAAGCCAGACATTGATTTAGATGAAGAAGATGTGCTGTCGCTATTGCTTGCATCGATCGCATTAGAGGAATTAAGTTTGGCGCATATTATGAATGCTGAGGCAGAAAAGTTGCAAGCCGTGTTAGGCACCCTCACAACGAGTGCAAGTGGAACGAAAGCACAGACGCTTCATGATTTATTGAAAGTCAACCGATCTGTTGAGCGAACGTTACGTACCGTGTTAAAAAACCAAATGTTGCTTCAGTTTAAATTAGAGGATGTTAGCGACTTAATTCAACTCATTCATGAGCAAAAGCGAAAAAAGCATAAAGAAAAAGATAGTTGTGAACATTAATGTTTCTATGATCTCTTTTTCTACACTTTTGTAGAAAAAGAGATTTTTATTTTTTGCAATTGTCTTTTTATTTAAAAAAATGTTACAATGTTTAACAAGTTTAGAGAAGATGGAGGGATTTGATTTGCGTAGCGATATGATTAAAAAAGGATTTGACCGCGCGCCACATCGTAGTTTATTGCGCGCGGCAGGGGTAAAGGAAGAAGATTTTAATAAACCGTTTATTGCGGTGGTCAACTCGTATATTGATATTATTCCAGGACATGTTCATTTACAAGAGTTTGGGAAAATTGTGAAAGAAGCGATTCGCGAAGCAGGTGGCGTACCGTTTGAAATGAATACGATCGGAGTGGATGACGGTATCGCGATGGGACATATCGGCATGCGCTATTCGTTGCCGAGCCGTGAAATCATTGCCGATTCTGTTGAAACCGTCATTTCTGCGCATTGGTTTGATGGGATGGTATGCATTCCAAACTGCGATAAAATTACACCTGGTATGATGATGGCTGCGATGCGCTTAAACATTCCAACCATTTTTGTAAGCGGAGGGCCGATGAAAGCGGGTGTGACAAGCGATGGGAAAAAAATTTCACTCTCTTCTGTATTTGAAGGAGTGGGAGCATATCAAGCAGGGAAAATTGACGAAAAAGGGTTACAAGAACTTGAACAGTACGGCTGTCCGACATGTGGTTCTTGCTCAGGGATGTTTACAGCCAATTCGATGAACTGTTTAGCTGAAGCGCTTGGCTTAGCTCTTCCGGGTAACGGTACGATTTTAGCCATTGATCCGGCACGAAAAGAATTTGTGCGCCGTTCGGCTCAACAGTTAATGTATTTAATCGAGCACGATATTAAACCGCGTGATATCGTGACCGAAAAAGCAATTGATAACGCGTTTGCACTTGACATGGCTCTCGGTGGTTCAACAAATACGGTGCTACATACGTTAGCGATCGCGAATGAAGCAGGCATTCATTATCCGCTTGAGCGCATTAATGAAGTTGCGGCCCGCGTACCACATTTAGCAAAACTCGCTCCAGCATCAGATATGCATATTGAAGACTTACATGAAGCAGGTGGGGTGTCTGCTGTATTACATGAATTGTCGAAAAAAGAAGGTACGCTTCATTTAGATGCATTGACGGTGTCGGGAAAAACGCTTGGTGAAAACATTGCAGGGTGTGAAGTGAAAAACTATGAAGTCATTCGTCCGATTGACAATCCGTATTCAGAAACAGGCGGACTGGCTGTATTGTTCGGCAATTTAGCTCCAGATGGTGCAATTATTAAAACAGGTGGCATTCAAGGGGGAATTACACGCCACGAAGGACCAGCGATCGTATTTGACTCTCAAGAAGAAGCGCTTGAAGGGATCGCGGCAGGGAAAGTACAGCCGGGGCATGTCGTCATTATTCGTTACGAAGGACCAAAAGGTGGACCAGGTATGCCAGAAATGTTGGCACCGACATCACAAATTGTCGGGATGGGATTAGGGACGAAAGTAGCGCTCATTACGGACGGTCGTTTCTCCGGTGCTTCCCGTGGGCTATCGATTGGGCACGTATCACCGGAAGCAGCTGAAGGAGGCCCGATTGCATTTGTGGAAAATGGGGATCACATTGTCATTGATATTGTGAAACGAACAATTGATGTACATGTTCCAGAAGAAGAATGGGAAAAACGAAAAATGAATTGGAAAGGGTTTGAATCAAAAGTAAAAACAGGTTATTTAGCTCGCTACTCGAAGCTCGTCACGTCCGCAAGTACAGGTGGAATTATGAAAATTTAAAGAATTTTGTCGAAAGGTTGTTCGTAAATGCAAAACAAGCTTCCGTTATAATGAAAGAAGTAAAACGATGATGGGAGTGAAAAAAATGAATACGCAATTCATTGCCGGTCATGCACGATTGCCTTCAGGAATGGCGGCAAAAAGCGTGTTTGATACGTTGACGATTACAGCAGAAGTAGATAAAAAGTACGGTGTCATCGTGGATGCTTCTTGTACGTTAGCAACAGAACACGGCCGTGATTATGTAGCGCGGTTGTTAAAAGGACATTCATTAAAAGATGGGATTGACGAGCCGCTTGCTCAATTACATGAAGGGTATTTAGGAAAAGCAAATCAAGCGTTATGCGCAGCATTAAAAGATTTGTATAAACAATATTGTAAACTAGAAGAAAAGATGCATGCAGAAAAATAGAGGGTGACACGAGCCACCTTCTATTTTTCTTCCCAAGCTGGAAGCATTTTTCGGAGCGGTTTATCTTGACGATAGCCAAGCACGTATTCCGCTTGCATAATCGTATGAATTTCGCGCGTTCCTTCGTAAATGACTGGCGCTTTTGAGTTTCGTAAATATCGTTCTACAGGATATTCATTTGAATAGCCGTAAGCCCCGTGAATTTGTACTGCGTCGTCAGCCGCCTTATTTGCAAAGTCGCATGCCATCCATTTCGCTAACGACGTTTCGCGCGTATTTCGTCTTCCTTTATTTTTCAAAAATCCTGCTTTATATACGAGCAAACGGCTCATTTGCAACCCTGCTTCCATGTTCGCAATCATTTGTTGCACGAGTTGATGGCGGCCGATTTCTTTTCCAAACGTTTTTCGCTCGTGACAATATTTCACACTTGCTTCTAAACAAGCCATAATTAAGCCGCACGCCCCAGCAGCAACAGTAAATCGTCCGTTATCGAGCGCGGACATCGCAATTTTAAATCCTTCTCCTTCTTCCCCGAGTAAATTTTCTTTTGGGACGCGGACATTGTCGAAAAACAGCTCACCTGTATTACCTGCACGAATGCCAAGTTTTCCTTTGATGGCACGTGATGAAAAACCAGGCATCGTCCGTTCAACGATAAAGGCAGAAATACCGCGATGTTTTTTTGATTTATCTGTGTAAGCAAAAACGATGAAATGATCGGCAATGTCACAAAGAGAAATCCACGTTTTTTGCCCGTTTAAAATGTAGTCATCTCCATCGCGTACAGCGGTTGTGGAAATGGCTGCGACATCTGAACCAGCGTTTGGCTCCGTTAGTCCGAATGCCCCAATTTTCTCCCCTTTTGCTTGTGGCACGAGATATTTTTGCTTTTGTTCTTCTGTTCCCCATTGAAGTAGTGTTAAACTATTAAGTCCGATATGGACAGAAACGGCTGTGCGAAACGCAGTATCTCCACGCTCAAGCTCTTCACATACGATGGCTAGTGAATTGTAATCCATTCCCATTCCGCCGTATTGCTCTGGAATGCATACGCCCATTAAGTTTAATTGTGCAAGACGTTTTAAAATGTTTGGATCGAAATAGCCTCGTTCATCCCATTCTTTTATGTGAGGTAAAATTTCTTTATCAACAAATTTTCTTACCGTTTGTCGCAACATTTCTTGTTCTGGAGTAAAATCAAAGTTCATCAAGTTTTTTTCCTCCTTTAATAAATAAATCGTTATGTTCCCCTGCAAGGGGTGGAGCAAATCGATATGTGACCGGTGTGTGTGAAAACTTTAACGGTGTGCCGACAAGTTTTAACGTTCCAACATCTGGGTGATCCATGTGGATGAGCATGTTTCGTGCGTGCGTTTGTGCATGTTGAAACACTTGATCTAGCGTATGAACAGGGCCGCAAGGAATGCCTTTTTGTTCAAACAATTTCTGCCATTGTGCACGCGTTTTCTTTTTTAATTCATCGTTTAGCCGGCGATTTAGCTCGTGACGATGAGCGACTCTACCGGCATTTGTTCGAAATCGCTCATCTGCACCAATCGATTGATCTTCTAGCAGTTCGCATAGTGCCTGAAATTGCCGATCGTTTCCGACGGCAACAACAAACAAACCATCGCTTGCTTCATATGTCGAATACGGAACGATGTTTGGATGATCGTTTCCTAACGGTTTTGGCACTTCACCGGACATGAGATAATTCGAAGCGACGTTTACAAGCGCACTAATGGCACAATCAAATAAACTTAAATCAATTTTTTGTCCGCTTCCTGTTTTTTGCCGAGCGATGAGTGCTGCTTGTACGGCGATCGCTGCATACAAACCTGTGAAGATATCTGTGACCGCCACGCCGACTTTTAATGGTCCGGATTGTTCTGTCCCGTTAATGCTCATCCAACCGCTCATCGCTTGAATAATATAATCGTAGCCAGCTAAATGATGATACGGTCCTGTTTCACCAAATCCGGTAATTGAACAGTAGATGAGTTGTGGATTGATGGCGGACAAATCATCATACCCAAGCCCAAGTCGTTCCATCGTTCCAGTTTTAAAATTGTGAATGATAATGTCGGCTGTTTTCGAAAGTTGACGAATCGTTTCTTTTCCGCTTTCATCTTTTAAATTGACAGTTATGCTTCGCTTGTTTCGATTGACCGCTGCATAGTAAGCGCTCATACCGTTTTGAAACGGTGGGCCCCAAAACCGTGTATCATCTGATCCACCGGGTGCTTCGATTTTTATGACATCTGCCCCGAGATCACCTAAAATCATTGTGGCGTATGGGCCAGCGAGAACGCGCGTCAAGTCAATTACTCGAATCCCATCTAAAGCTCCGGCCATTCGTTCACCTCCATTTTCGTAATAAAAAAACCAGTCCCTCCCTACAACGTACAGGAAAGGAACTGGCATAAACGATTCGAGCGTGCCTTTCGAAAAGAAAGTCGGTCGAATCGGAACAGTTCTTTAACAAAAAAAGTTACGTTGCTACCCGAAGCCAAACGGTCAGTTGTTTGGTGGGGTTAGCTATTTTCAGTATAAAACAACACATTTATTTTGTAAATATTTTTTATTTTAAAAATAGTTTGACAAAATTAAAAAGATTGTCTTAAAATAAAAACAAATAAGCAAAAACTGTGGAGCTTATTTTACTCGTCTGATCGGCGAGCAACGCATAAGCACCAGCCAGTTTAGTCATTGTGTCATCACGATGATTAAACTGGCTTTTTATTTGTCGAAGGAGGAGAGATCATGTCGAATTGGATGGAACGAAGAAGAGAAGCGGTTGCAAGAGCGCCATACAATGTGACGGAAATTTTTATTAAAGAAGCAAAAGGAGCGATCATTCGCGACATAGATGATCGCGAATATATCGACTTTGCGGGGGGGATTGGTGTACAAAACGTTGGACATTGTCACCCGAAAGTAGTCGCTGCCATTCAGCAGCAGGCGGCAGCGTTTATTCATCCATGTTTTCACGTGACGCCTTACGAATCGTACGTGTTGTTAGCAGAAAAATTAAATGAGCTAACACCGGGTGATTTTCCGAAAAAAACGATTTTTTTAAATAGTGGTGCGGAAGCAGTGGAAAATGCTGTGAAAATTGCAAGAAAGTATACAGGTCGCCCGGCGATTGTGTCATTTACAGGTGGATATCATGGTCGGACGCTATTAACGATGTCGTTAACAAGCAAAGTGATGCCATATAAAAAAGGATTTGGTCCGTTTGCTCCAGAGGTGTATAAATTTCCATATCCATACTATTATCGGGCAAACGGGCAAACGGTAGATGAGGTGGATGAACAGTTAATCGCAGCACTGCAACATTTTTTTACTGCGGAAGTGGCACCTGATCATGTGGCCGCGATCATTATTGAACCTGTACAAGGAGAAGGTGGATTTGTCGTTCCATCGGCGAAATTTATGCAAGCGATTCGTCGCATTTGCGACGAGCATGGCATCGTGATGATTGCTGATGAAATTCAAACGGGTTTTGCTCGAACAGGCCGTATGTTTGCGATGGAACATTTCGGTGTAGCCCCTGATTTAATGACATTGTCGAAGTCGATGGGAGCGGGGGTGCCGATCAGTGCAGTCGTTGGCCGAAGTGAAATAATGGATGCACCTGAGGTTGGGCAGCTTGGTGGTACGTTTTCTGGAAGTCCATTGGCATGTGTAGCCGCACTCGCTGTTTTAGATGTCATTGAAGAAGAACAGCTTATTGTGCGCGCCCGTCATCTTGGTGAAAAAATGATGACGCTTTTACAAGAAATGAAACAACAGTTTGACATCGTTGGTGATGTGCGCGGGCTTGGGGCGATGTGCGCGATCGAGCTTGTGACAGATCGCGAGCAAAAAACGCCAGCGAAAGAACAAACAGCATATATCGTTTCCCATGCATGGAAGCGCGGAGCGATCTTTTTAAGCGCTGGATTATACAGCAACGTTGTACGCTTTTTACCGCCGCTTGTGATGACGGATGAACAGCTAGAGCGTGGTTTTTCCGTTTTGCGTCAACTATTAGCAGAAGTACAACAAAAGGTGGTGAAATGATGCGTGAAGTGAAAAACTACATTGATGGTGAATGGACTGAAGGGAAAAGTGAAACGATTGAGCGATACAATCCAGCTGACCAAAAAGAGCTTGTTGCGATCGTGGCCGGTTCATCTGTTCATGATGTGAATGAGGCGGTGTTTGCTGCGGTGAAAGCAAAGAAAAAATGGGCGCAAACGGCTGCCCCAGAGCGTGGCGCGTATTTGCAAAAAGTCGCTCATTTATTTGAGCAATATGCGGATGAATTGGCGGAATTGGCTACGAAAGAAATGGGGAAGCGTTTTGTTGAAACGAAAGGAGAAGTATATCGTAGCGCAGCTATTTTACGTTATTATGCCGGAGAAGGGTTGAGAAGAGTAGGGGAAGTGTTACCGTCATTTGATGCAAAAAATTTATTTTTTACAAAACGTGTGCCTGTCGGGGTTGTAGCTGTCATTGCTCCGTGGAATTTTCCACTAGCTATCCCGATATGGAAAATTGCCCCTGCCCTCGTTTATGGAAATACGGTTGTATTTAAGCCTGCACTAGAAGCAAGCGCTACAGGAGCTCGCATCGTTGAATTGTTTGCAGAAGCAGGATTACCTCCAGGAGTTTTAAACTTTGTCGTCGGCCGTGGAAGCACAATTGGTGATGCCATTGTCGAACATAAAGATGTCGATGCGATTACGTTTACAGGCTCGAATGCAATTGGTAGTGAAATTGCAAAAAAAGCAGCAGCTCGTGGGGCGAAATATCAACTTGAACTTGGCGGAAAAAATCCAGCCATCGTTTTAAAAGATGCAAATATCGAATTTGCTGCTCGACTCGTTGTAGAAGGAGCGATGAAACAAACGGGGCAACGTTGTACGGCAACGAGTCGCGTATTTGTTGAGAAAGAGATTATCGATGTATTTCGAACGCATGTAATGGAACAGGTGAGACGCATTCGAGTTGGAAATGGAATGGACGAACAAGTGACGATGGGGCCGGTTGTCTCGAAAGGACAATTTGAAACGGTTCAGCGCTATATCTATATTGGAAAACAAGAAGGACGGCTGCTTATTGGAGGGGGAGCGAGCGATGATGTAGGCTGGTATATTGAGCCAACTGTATTTGATTCTGTTTCTCATCGCGCCACTATTGCGACGGAAGAAATATTTGGACCTGTCTTATCGATTGTAGAAGCGGCATCCATTGATGAAGCGATTGAAATGGCAAACGACAGCATTTATGGCTTAAGCGCGTCACTATTTACAAATGATGTATCGAAAGCGCTTTACTTTATTGAACATATCGAAGCAGGAATGGTGCAAGTGAACGGAGAGACAGGCGGTGCGGAACCGCAAGCACCGTTTGGCGGGATGAAGCAGTCAAGTTCAGGCACGCGCGAACAAGGGCAAGCGGCCATCGAATTTTTTACCGCGTATCAAACGATTTCTATTCGGCCACATCCAAATATGTGAAAGGGGGATATGTAATGGATCAACAGTTTCATAAAGTATTAACGAAATTAGATGTGTTGTTATTGGCATTTGGAGCGATGATCGGTTGGGGATGGGTTGTGCTCTCAGGTACGTGGATTACGAGTGCAGGTGCACTCGGAGCGATCATTGCCTTTTTAATCGGGGGAATTGTTGTTATTTTTGTTGGCTTGACGTATGCGGAGTTGTCATCAGCCATGCCGAAAGTGGGTGGGGAACATTATTTCGTTTTGCGAGCTCTCGGCCCTAAGGCTTCTTTTATTGCTGCTTGGGCAATTGCTCTTGGTTATTTATCAGTTGTCGCGTTTGAAGCTGTTGCGCTTCCAACAGTAATTGAGTACTTATTCCCAACATTTAAATTTGGCTATCTTTGGACGATTGCAGGTTGGGATGTGAACGTCTCATGGGTGATGATTGGCATGATCGGTTCAATCATCATTACATGGATCAACTATCGCGGGGTAAAAAGCGCAGCCTTTTTACAAGTCGTATTGACGTTTGTCATCTTTCTTGTCGGTATGGCACTTTTAGGTGGTTCTCTTGTGAATGGAGAAACATCAAATTTACAGCCATTATTTAAAGATGGGTCGGCCGGCTTACTCGCTGTGTTAGTCATGACTCCATTTATGTTTGTCGGTTTTGACGTCATTCCTCAAACAGCAGAAGAAATGAACATTCCACAACGTTCGATTGGAAAAATTCTTATTTTATCTGTCGCTTTAGCTGTTTTGTTTTATGTGGCGGTTGTTTTTGCAGTATCATACATTTTACCAGACGATGTGTTGACAAACTCATCGCTTCCAACAGCGGATGCGATGGCTGCAGCGTTAGGTAGTTCGTTTTTCTCAAAGGTGCTCATTATCGGGGGATTAGCTGGTATTTTAACAAGCTGGAACGCGTTTATTATCGGTGGTAGCCGCGTGCTTTATGCGATGGCACAAGAAAGATTTCTTCCACAATGGTTTGCCCGCATTCATCCAATATACAAAACACCATCCAATGCGATCTTATTCATTGGAACGCTCGCCACATTCGCTCCTCTACTCGGCAGACCAATGCTTGTTTGGCTTGTAGATGCAGGAGGTTTTTCAATCATCATTGCTTATTTCCTTGTTGCTTTATCATTTATTGCATTGCGCAAAAAAGAACCGAATATGCCACGTCCGTTTCAAGTCGGTCAATCATCAGCTGTCGGTTGGATCGCGCTCGTATTGTCGATCGGATTTATTTTCTTATACATGCCAGGTATGCCATCTCAGCTTGTCTGGCCATATGAGTGGCTCATATTTATCGGATGGTGGGTGATTGGGGCGTTTTTTATCGTACGAATAAAAACGAAAACAATGGAACAAACAGAACATGTTCATCGGATGTAGAGGGGCGAATGTGCTCCTCTTTTTGTTTATGAGGTCATAAAACGATTTCATTTGTGTATACATGATACAAAAAGAAAGGAGGGCTTGTAGTGAATGCAGCTGAGGCGATCGTTCAATGTTTAAAAAGCGAAGACGTTTCCCATGTTTTTTGTGTGCCGGGGGAAAGTTATTTACCGATTCTTGATGCCCTTTTTTCTGAGAAAACGATCCAACTCATTTCTGTTCGTCATGAAGGCGGCGCCGCATTTATGGCAGAAGGATATGCGAAAGCGAGCAAAAAAGTCGGTGTGGTGATGGCGACAAGAGGGGTAGGAGCAACAAATGCCGCCATCGGTATTCATACAGCAAGACAAGATTCGACGCCAATGGTTGTATTGTTAGGACAAGTCGCGCGGGCGTTTCGGGGGCGTGAAGGCTTTCAAGAAATAGATGTTGAAGCGTGTTTTCGTCCGTTAGCCAAATGGGCAGTAGAAATTGACGATGCACAAAGATTGCCTGAGTTGTTGACACGGGCGTTTCGAATTGCTCAAACAGGAAGGCCTGGGCCCGTTGTCGTTGCGCTTCCTGAAGATGTTCTTCATGAACAAGTCGATCATGTGACGTTTTCAAAAACGATTGTTCCAAAACCAGCACCGAACGAGGAGGATATTCAACGCATTGAGCAGTTGTTGCAGTCAGCGAGGCGACCGATTGTCATTGCGGGCGGAGGAATTATATGGTCAAAAGCAATCGATGCCCTTCGTTTATTTGCGGAAAAATGGTCACTTCCCGTCATGTCTTCTTTTCGTCGGCACGATGTATTTCCAAACAATCATCCTCTTTATGTTGGTCATCTTGGTTTAGGGACACAACGAGCGATCATTGAAACGGTGGAACAAGCAGATGTTGTTTTAGCCATCGGTACGCGCTTGTCAGAAGTGACGACACAAGATTATAAGTTATTATCTACACAACAGCTCATTCATATCGACATCGATTACGATGTCATCGGTGTCACGTATTCTCCACATATTGGCGTTGTTTCTGATGCGAAAGAAGCGTTAAGTCGGTTGTTAAATATTCAACTTCAGCCATCATGGATAGCTTGGGTACAAGAACGGCGGGAAACATACGAACGAGTTTCATCACTTCCGTCCATAAAACGGAATGTAAACGAAGAAATTATCCACACCCTTCAACATCTTCTCCCATCCGAAGCGATCATTACAAATGATGCGGGCAATTTCGCAAGTTGGCTCCATTCATTTTTTCAATTTCAGCAACATACATATATTGGGCCAACATCAGGAGCGATGGGATACGGATTACCAGCAGCTATTGGTGCAAAATTAGCAAATCCACATCGTCCCGTCGTTTCATTAAGCGGAGATGGTGGGTTTATGATGACGATCCAGGAGCTAGAAACAGCAGTTCGATACAACATTCCTGTCATTAGTGTGGTGTTTAACAATCAAATGTATGGAACGATTCGCATGTATCAAGAGCTTCGTTATCCAAAGCGCGTTATCGGGACAGATTTCAGCAATATATCGTTTGCAAGTATAGCGCGTTGCTTCGGAGCTGATAGTATGCGTGTCGAAACAGGAGAACAATTTTCATCCGCGTTTACTACAGCACTCCAAAACAATAAGCCAACCGTGATTGAAGTCATGACAGATCCGAACGTATTATCTCCATTTTTAACAATGGAACAGGCGAGGGGAGGAAAACAATGAAAGTATTAAACTATATAGACGGGCGATGGGTGTCATCGGTCAGCAATCAGTTTGTGCCGATTGTGAATCCTGCGAATGGTGAACGTATTGGAGAAGTGACGATATCAAACGAACAAGATGTCGAACAGGCGGTGTTGGCGGCAAAACGAGCCCAAAAAGCATGGGCGCTCGTTCCAGCTCCAAAACGAGCTGAAGTGCTTTATAAGGTGGGCATGTTACTACAAGAGCGAAAAGAACAAATGGCTCGCCTATTAACGATGGAGATGGGAAAAGTGATTGAAGAAGCACGTGGAGAAGTACAAGAAGGAATTGATATGGCGTTTTACATGGCAGGGGAAGGGAGACGGTTATTTGGCGATACGACCCCGTCGGAGTTGCCGAATAAGTTCGCAATGAGCGTCCGTGCGCCGATTGGTGTCGTCGGATTAATCACCCCTTGGAACTTTCCAATCGCTATCGCAACATGGAAGGTATTTCCTGCTATCGTTGCCGGCAATGCAGTTGTTTGGAAACCAGCGCTAGAAACACCGATTATGGCACAGCAACTTGCGCAAATATTTGAGGAGGCAGGCTTACCAAACGGTGTATTTAATGTTGTACATGGACGAGGTTCTGTTGTTGGTGAAGCGCTTGTTGAACATCGTGATGTAAAAGTCATTTCGTTTACAGGATCCAATGAAGTTGGTCGGCGCATTGCGGAAATGTGCGGGCGTCATTTGAAAAAAGTATCGCTTGAAATGGGTGGGAAAAATGCCATTATCGTCATGGATGATGCAGATATAGCGCTTGCTGTAGAAGCCATTATATGGAGTGCTTTTGGTACATCAGGCCAGCGTTGTACTGCGTGCAGTCGAGTTATCGTTCATGAACATGTAAAAAAACAAGTGGAAGAACGGTTACTCGCAGCGATAAGCACATTAACGGTTGGAAACGGACTAGAGGAAGGAGTGAAAGTCGGACCAGTCATTAATCAAGATGCGTTACAAAAAATTCACCATTACGTTCAAATCGGAAAAAATGAAGGGGCAACGTTACTTGCAGGTGGGTATATGCTGCAAGATGAGCCATACAAAGGTGGATTTTATTACGCTCCAACGTTGTTCACAAACGTTACACCGATGATGCGGATTGCGCGAGAAGAAATTTTCGGTCCGGTCACATCAATTATATCCGTTCGCAGTTTAGAAGAAGCAATTGAAGTAAATAACAGCGTTGATTACGGGCTTTCTAGCGCCATTTTTACACGCGACATTCATCGAGCGTTTACGGCGATGCGTGATTTTGATACAGGAATTGTATATGTGAATGCAGGAACGACAGGAGCAGAAATTCATTTGCCTTTTGGTGGAACAAAAGGAACAGGCAACGGACATCGTGATTCAGGTGTTGCAGCACTCGATGTATTTACGGAATGGAAAAGCATTTACGTTGACTATAGTGGCAAATTACAACGCGCCCAAATTGATGTGTGAAGGAGGTTAGACGATGAATGTCATTGTTCTTGGAGCAGGTTTAATGGGAAAAGAAGCGGTGCGAGATTTAATTGAACAGCAAGGGGTATTATCGGTGACACTTGCGGATGTCGATGAGGAGAAAGCGAAAAACGTTCAACGTTCGTTGGCATCAGAAAAAGTGAAAGTGAAGCGAGTGAATGCAGCGAATGATCAAGAACTGCGGGCTGCGATGCATGGGCATGATGTAGCCATTAATGCACTTTTTTATACGTTTAACGAAAAGGTAGCGAAAGCGGCCATTGAAACGGGTGTACACGCAGTAGACTTAGGTGGGCATATCGGACATATGACAGATCGTGTCCTCGCTTTACACGAACAAGCAAAACGAGCAGGCGTTACGTTAATTCCAGATTTAGGTGTTGCTCCCGGAATGATTAATATTTTAACAGGATATGGAGCAAGTCAACTGGATCGCGTTCATACCATTAAATTATATGTTGGCGGTATTCCTCTTCGGCCAGAACCGCCACTTGGATATAATCACGTCTTTTCGCTTGAAGGTTTACTCGATCATTACACCGATCCATCCTTAATTATTCGTGATGGACAAAAGCAACAAGTACCGTCTTTATCAGAAGTTGAAACGATTTATTTTGAGCGTTTTGGACCGCTTGAAGCGTTTCATACATCAGGAGGAACATCAACGTTGTCGCGTTCTTACCCGCATGTAAAATGTTTAGAATATAAAACGATTCGCTATCCTGGTCATGCAGAAAAATTTCAGCTTCTTGTCGATCTACAATTCACGCGTCGAGACTACGAAGTAGAAGTCGACGGAGTGATCGTACGTCCGCGTGACGTATTGTTAAAAGTGCTTACGCCACTTTTAGATTTAAAAGAAAAAGACGATGTCGTCTTGTTGCGCGTAATTGTTTCGGGTGAAAAAGATGGGAAAGAAAGAACGTACGAGTACGAAATGGTGACAGAAAAAGACCGACAAAAACAAGTTACAGCGATGGCACGTTCAACGGCATATACGGTTTCTGTCGTTGCACAAATGATTGGCGACGGAACGATTCAAAAGCGTGGGGCATATCCACCTGAACAAATCGTTCCAGGAGATCGCTATATTGAAGAAATGGTTCGTCGTGGTGTCGTCATTCGAGCGACTATTCGTTGAAATTGTAAACAAAATAGTAAATTTTCTGATTATTATGACGAAGGATTTATTCATTATGCTAAAATATGTATATATTAGGTTTGGAGGTGAACATATGCTACATATTGTAGCTTGTATTAAGCAAGTGCCAGATACGAAAATTATTAAAATGAACCCGAAAACGAATACGATGGATCGTGCGAGCGCCCCTGCTATTTTAAACCCGTATGATGCGCATGCGGTAGAAGAGGCTGTTCGTTTAAAAAAGAAGTACGGTGGAATCGTATCTGTTTTAACGATGGGTCCTCCACCAGCAGTCAAAGCCATAAAAAAATGTATCGAGCTCGGGGCTGATGAAGGGTATATGATTTCAGACCGAGCATTTGCTGGAGCGGATACGCTCGCTACAAGCTATGCGCTTACAAAGGCGCTCGAAAAAATCGCCAAACATCGTCCGATTGATCTTATCATTTGTGGAAAAATGACGATCGATGGGGATACGGGGCAAGTCGGACCTGGCATTGCACGTCGTTTAAACATTCCTCCTCTAACTGGTGTAAACAAAGTTGTTGAAGTGAATAAAGAAAAAGGGTGTGCGATCGTTCATCGCAAATTAGAAGATGGTTATGAAGTGGTGAAATCGCAATTACCTTGTTTGTTTACTGTCGAAAAAGACATCAATGACATCTCCTTCGCACCATTGCCAAACATGATTAAAGCCGCACGATATCAACCAACGATTTGGACTGCAGACGACTTAGAAGATGTTGACCGCAAACAACTAGGATTGAAAGGATCTCCAACGATTGTATCAAAAGTATGGGCACCACCGAAGCCAGAAGGTGGAAAAATATTAACGGGAACAAAAGAAGAACAAGTGAACGAACTGTTGTCTATTATACTTGAGAAAAAAGAGCTTTTTTCATAGGGGGAGTAGCGCATGAATTTCGATGATTATCGGGGGATATGGATATACATTGAAGTGAAGGACGGGCAAATTGCCCCTGTATCGTTAGAATTATTAGGAGCAGGACGGGTGCTAGCAGATAAACGTAAAACAGAGCTCGCAGGAGTTTTCATTGGTAGTGGTGTAAAAGCACTTGCCCCAACACTTTTTCAATATGGTGCAGACGTTGTATATGTATATGATGATCCAATTTTTGAACATTACCGAACAGAACCATATATGCGCGCTTTGCTTGATTGTTGCCATAAGCATAAACCAGAAGTCATTTTATACGGGGCGACGCCATCTGGAAAAGATTTGGCGAGTGCCATCGCAACTGATTTACCGACAGGATTAACAGCGGATACGACAATACTTGATATTGAAGAAGATACAGGGTTATTGTTAGCGAGCCGTCCAGCATTTGGCGGAAATATTATGGCGACGATTTTATGTAAAAAATATCGTCCACAAATGGCAACTGTTCGTCCAAAAGTGATGAAAGCGCTACCGCCAGATCCGTCGCGTACAGGTCGAGTGGTTGAGGAGCATATTGAGTTACACGAAGAAGAAATGCGGACGAAAGTGTTACAGATTGTGAGAGAGACAACGAAAAAAGTGCGTATTGACGAAGCGGACATTGTTGTTGCTGGCGGAAAAGGGATGGGCAGCAAAGAAGGATTCCAACTCATTCATCAGCTCGCAGAAGTGCTTGGTGGTGCCGTTGGAGCGAGCCGTGATGTTGTAGAGGCGGGATGGATTGACCATCATCACCAAGTCGGACAAACCGGTGTGACTGTCACGCCGAAAATTTATTTTGCGATCGGCATTTCCGGAGCAATTCAACACGTTGTAGGCATGCAAAATTCGGAGCTCATTATCGCCATCAATAAAGACCCGAACGCTCCGATTTTCCAATCATGCCACTATGGTATAGTCGGCGATGCGTTTGAAATTGTCCCGCTTTTAATTGAACGATTGAAAGAAGAAATTCCGAAGATAAAAGCAGCTGCCGATGTGAAGGAGGAGATCCGCCATGCCTGAAAAATTTGATTGTATCGTTGTTGGCGCAGGCCCAGCAGGAACAGCTTGTGCCTATGAACTAGCAAAAGCAGGGGTTCACGTGCTACTTTTAGAGCGCGGCGAATATCCAGGAGCGAAAAACGTCATGGGCGGTGTATTATACCGAAAAATGATGGAAGATATTATCCCAGAGTTTTATAAAGAAGCACCGCTAGAACGCCCAATCGTCGAGCAGCGGTTTATGATGATGGATAAAGAATCGGCGGTGACATTTAGTTACAAAGGATTAGAGTGGGGACGAGAGCCGTATAACAATTTCACCGTATTGCGCGCCAAATTTGACCAGTGGTTTGCCGAAAAAGCAGTCGAACAAGGAGCACTGCTCGTTTGTGAAACGGTAGCGGTCGAATGCATCGTTGAAAACGGTCGCGTCATCGGTGTTCGCACAGACCGACCAGATGGCGACATTTACGCGGATGTAGTCGTGTTAGCAGACGGCGTCAACTCGCTCTTAGCGAAACAGCTTGGGTTTCATCGCGAATGGCGGCCAGATGAAGTCGCTTTAGCGACGATGGAAATTTTAAAACTAGATAAAAACGTGATTGAAGACCGCTTTAATCTTGAAGCCGACCAAGGCTGTACAATTGAGATTTTTGGCGATGCGACAAAGGGGATTTTAGGAACAGGATTTTTATATACGAATAAAGATACGCTCAGCATCGGTGTCGGTACGCTTTTATCTGGATTAATTAAACATAAAATCAAGCCGTATGAGCTACTTGAGTATGTGAAAAATCATCCGATGATTCGTCCATACATTCAAGGGAGTGAACCTGTCGAATATTTAGCGCACTTAATTCCAGAAGGTGGCTATCATTCCATTCCGAAAGTGGCAGGCAACGGGGTGCTTGTTGTTGGGGATGCGGCACAGCTTGTCAATGCGATTCATCGCGAAGGTTCCAATATGGCGATGACTTCTGGTCGGTTAGCGGCAGAAACAATCATTATGGCAAAAGAGCAAAACGACTTTTCCGAAAGCATGCTTGATCAATACCGAATGAAACTGATGGAAAGCTTTATTGGGCAAGACTTAAAAAAATATAAAGATGCGACCCATCATTTTGAATCGTTCCCACAATATTTTGAACAATACATCCCGATGCTCAACCGCGCAGCAAGCCAAATGTTTACGGTGGACGGGGCATCGAAATGGGAAAAACAGAAAAAAATTTGGCGTGATCTCGGCTCAACGAAACAAAAGTTTAAGCTGGCACGCGATATGATGAAAGCATGGAAGGTGATGAAATGATGAAGGCGCAAACGATTGAAGAAAAGCAATATTTAGTCCGCTTTAACGCGGATACGAAATCGCATCTTCACGTGCTTGATGACAACATTTGTTTAACGAAATGTCCCGACAAAATTTGTACGATTTTTTGCCCAGCGTCTGTGTATAAATGGGAAGAAGTTCGGATGCACGTCGGCTATGAAGGCTGTCATGAGTGCGGCAGCTGTCGCATTGGCTGTCCGCACGAAAACATTCGGTGGGAATATCCACGCGGTGGTCATGGCATCGTCTTTCGTCTAGGGTGATCGCCATGTTTCACATCGGAGACTGCGTCGTCTATACGGATGGAACGAGAGGAATTGTGTTAGAAGTGACTGACGATCGTTGCCACGTCTTATGGGAAGATTACTTCGTCAGCTGGGAGAAAAAAGCGTTATTAACAGTCGATGAAGAGCTAACAAAAAAACAAACGATTCGCGGTTCTTCCCATGTGAGCCACCCTTTATCATAGGGTGGTTTTTTGTTTCTTTATATACAATTTATTCTAAAAAAGGGGTTGACAGATATTATTATTATTATTAACCTGTGGTGTTAGTTGAGTGGAAGAGTTCAACCAGTACCACGAGTTTAATTAAATCGTCCTATTTTGCTAAAAAGGGGGTGGTTAGGTTGAAAAAGATTATTTTACTGATACTATCGTTGTCTCTAGTAATTTCCTTTTATGTTTCAAAGAATTTTTTTAAAACTGATAATTTCAAAACACATGCCAGTAGTGCTAATGATGGAGGGGAAAAATCAAACCATCTAAGGCTGATAGATAATTCACGAAGAAAATTAAATGATATGCAGTTACTGATGAGTACTAAAAAACAAATTATTCCCTGGGGAGCAAATAGTATAGGTATCAATAAACTGCAGGTTAAGCAGGAGCCTGTCTCAAAAGTTAAGGTTGCAATTTTAGATAGTGGTATTAACAGAGAACATGAGGATCTTAAAGGAAAAGTAGTAAAGGAGTTTAATGCAATCAATCCAGGTCAACCTCTGTATGATACATATGGTCACGGAACAGCTATTGCAGGTACTATAGCTGCTAGTGATAACGAGGTTGGCATTCGAGGAGTTTCTCCCAACGTAGAAATATATTCAGTAAAAGTTCTGGATGATAAAGGGCGTGGAAATGTTAGAGACTTAGTAAGAGGAATCAAATGGTGCATTGATAATAATAAAGTACAGGTAATGAATATTAGTTTTGGCATGTCATTGGATAATCCAGAACTGCGGAAAGCAATTGAAACTGCTATTAACTCTGGCATAATAGTTGTAGCTGCTGCAGGAAATAACTATGGTAGGAAGACAGATTATCCTGCTAATTATAAAGATGTTATTTCTGTAACAGCAGTAAATAGTAATTATAAAATGGCCAGTTTTTCAGCACGGGGAAAGATTGATTTTTCTGCTCCAGGTGTAGATATTCTAACCACGTCCAATAATGGTGGCTATGGCATGTATAGCGGAACTTCTTTAGCCGCGGCCTATGTAACAGGAATTGTTGCTATTATTTTAGAGGAACCAGAGCAATTTGGAATATCTAAACTTAAAAAGAATAAAAAGTTTTCATCTGAGATGATAGATCTTTTAAGAAGATATTCTGTAAAAATAGGAAATAAAACATATTATGGGAACGGATTCGTCAAATTATCATAAAAAGGTGAGACATGAATGTTTAAATTTAAACGGGTTATATCCATTCTATTGACTTTAATTCTTCTTATTGGAATAATACCAGTAAGTGGTAACGTATTAGCAGATGAGATAACAGACACCTCAACACAAACGGGTGTAGTAAATGAAGAAAATATTACAGTTGTACAAAATAACGAGAAAACATTAGAGATTCAGAGTGAAGTTTCAACTGATGGTATATCATCAGTTGGGACTAATGATGATGTAACAAATGCAGCTATTGATAACGTAATAGATGGGAGTAACGATGATAAAACAAATACAGTTACTGACAGTGTAACAGATGGGACTAGTGATGGTGCAACAGATGTTACTAATGATGGACATGCCATTGTCTCTCTATCTATGGATAAAGATACGAGGGAATTTATAGTGAAATCTGTAGAAACAGATTCTGAAGGAAACCAAGTAGAGAAAGAGTACAAGGTAGATGTACAACAAGCTACAGAAAATGGAATAATCGCCACTTTTACAGATACGAATACAGGTGAAAAATATGAAATAAATACAAATGAATTGCATGCATCTTTTGCATTTCTAATCCCAATAGGTGTTGTCATAGGAGAAGCACTTTTGGAACATTTAATCGCCATTGGGCTTGCAGCAGTTATTGCAGGAGTGACTTATACAGCAGCTTCTAGCGTCGCTGACAAACTACGAAAAAAACAATATGACCACTATCCAGCATATATAAATAGAAAGAAGGATATAGTAATGATTGGAAACCAACCATTGACACTAGAGGAAGCTGCATCGAGATTGAAAGACAAAGATCCATATAACGATGTGTGGTCTACAGATTCAGTGAAGGCATTTAAGGTTGCTGCAAAAGCTGGTAATGGCAAACGACCTATACATGATGATCCGCATGAGTGTAAAGACGGATATCTTCCACATTGGCATATATATAATAGAAGTGGAGGACACTCATTCTATTAACAGGGGGAAAACCACTTGAAAAATAACTTATTTCAAAAATACCAACAATTAAATATGCCTCATAAGTTTTTAATAACTGAGGTAGACATGATATTAAAAAAGAAATATAAAGCAGTTGAAGTTCCTGTCACTGAGTTTATAGAGTTTAAAAAAGATCCTTTTGTTGATTATTCAACATTTGTGAAGAGCTACTTTATTCAAGATGAGGAAATTTTGAATAGTTTGTATAGTGAGAAAGAGAAGGCGGATATTGATAGAATGAAAAAGTGTATTCAAGAGATGACGACGACTGGTGAACTTCTTGTGCCGCAACCGAGTGATGAAGATTATGATTTGCAAGTTAGATATATTAATTTTTCAGAAGGAAGACTAATAGCAGTTATTTTAGAAAGTGTAGATAAACAATATGTCAGTGGTTTTCAAACGCAAGGTGCAAGATGTGAGAAATTATATCATGAATTAAAGGTGTTTAAAGGAATTAGTCCAACAGATTGTGTAGAGGGTAACCCTGTGTTGAACGAGTATTTGGAATCTTTAGTAAAAGCGGGTTATTTACAAGTATAAACATTCGTACCTAAATCTGTGATAGGTTGACATCTGTTTTGACGTTGCTGTTGGTTTTATAGATACGTGATCCATCGTTAGCCATCAAGTTAAGAAATCGGTAAACGTCAAATAGCCCCCGCCTTTTGGAATGTCGAGGCTTGGGGTATTGTCGTTGTGCCTGTCACCTGTCGAAGCTCGCTTTAACGCGGATACGAAATCGCATCTTCACGTGCTTGATGACAACATTTGTTTAACGAAATGTCCCGATAAAATTTGTACCATTTTTTGTCCAGCAGCTGTTTATAAATGGGAAGATATTCGCATGCATGTTGGCTATGAAGGCTGTCATGAGTGCGGCAGCTGTCGCATTGGCTGTCCGCACGAAAACATTCAGTGGGAATATCCACGCGGTGGTCATGGCATCGTCTTCCGACTAGGGTGATCGCTATGTTTCACATCGGAGACTGCGTTGTATTTACGCATGATGGTGCGCGTGGTATCGTACTTGAAGTTGACGATCACTCGTGTCACGTTTTATGGGAAGACTATTTTGTTAGCTGGGAGAAAAAAGAGATGTTAACCGTTGATGAAGAGCTAACAAAAAAACAAACGATTCGCGGTTCTTCCCATGTGAGCCACCCTTTATCTTAGGGTGGTTTTTTGTTTCTTTATATACAATTTATTCTAAAAAAGGGGTTGACGGATAATTTTTTTTTTTTATGATTATTTTGTAAATTCTTTTTGAAATGGGAGGGTGTACATGGTTGCGATAAGGAAACAAATTATTTTGTTTTTTTGCTTTGTC
>NZ_JACDUV010000009.1:0-55709 GCF_013761015.1 Anoxybacillus ayderensis | reverse complement strand
ACACCCGTTCCCATCCCGAACACGGAAGTTAAGCTCTCCAGCGCCGATGGTAGTTGGCGGGACACCGCCTGCGAGAGTAGGACGTTGCCGGGCAAAGAGAAGACCAAGACGAAAATTGTCTTGGTCTTTTTGTTTTATTGAGTGAATGCAATGGGTAAAATATATGAGAAGAAAAGAAGGGATTCTTGCATTTTTGCAGAATTCCGTATATATTAAAATTAAAGTCAAATATAGTCAAAGTCAACTGACAGAGGAGGGATTATGTGAGGAATATCTCTGATGTCATTGAGCAATATTTAAAGCAAGTGTTAAATATGAGCGGAAAAGATATCGTCGAGATTAAACGAAGTGAAATTGCGGATAAATTTCAGTGTGTTCCTTCGCAAATTAACTATGTCATTAATACGCGTTTTACGTTAGAGAGAGGATATATTGTTGAAAGTAAACGGGGCGGTGGCGGTTACATTCGTATTATGAAAGTAAAAGCCCAAAATGCTTCTCAGCTCATTGACCATTTATTGTCCATCGTTCGGGATCGAATTAGTCAAACGAATGGAGAACATATTATTCAACGATTGTTAGATGAAAAGGTAATTTCACAGCGGGAAGCGAATATGATGTTAAGCATTATTGATCGCGCAGTTTTGTCTATTGACCTTCCTGATCGTGATGAACTGCGTGCACGCATATTAAAAGCAATGCTGACATCGCTAAAGTATATGTAAAGAGGGTGAATACTTTGATATGTCAAGAATGCAATCAACGGCCAGCGACGCTTCATTTTACTAAAATTGTGAATGGGGAAAAAACAGAAATTCATCTTTGTGAACAATGTGCGCATGAAAAAGGTGAAATGTTTATGTTCCCTCATCAAGGCGCTTTTTCCATTAACAATTTAATTGCAGGATTATTAAATATGGATGCATCACTAAAAGAACCAAAAGCGCCCTCTTTTCATAATGAGCATATATTACAATGCGAGCATTGCAAAATGACATATGCCCAATTTGTAAAAGTTGGTCGCTTTGGTTGTGCGAGTTGCTATGAGACGTTTCGTACCTATTTGCCCCCTATTTTCCGAAGACTGCATGGCGGGCATGTAGCCCATGAAGGGAAAATTCCGAAGCGGGTCGGTGGCACATTATATGTTCGTAAACAAATTGGACAGTTAAAACAAATGTTACAGGAGCTTATTGCTAAAGAACAGTTCGAAAAAGCCGCTGAAGTGCGTGATCAAATTCGGGAGCTTGAGACAAAACTAAACGCAGAAGGGGGCGCTTGATATATGAATGAATATGTATTTTTTCAACGCGCTCTAAGCCCATGGATGAACGAAGAAGGTCCAGATTCCGACATTGTGTTAAGTAGTCGCATTCGTCTAGCGAGAAACATGAAACAATACTCGTTCCCGACCGTATTTACAAATGAAGAAGCGATGCAAATCGTTCAATTGTTTGAACAGTTATTTTCACAAAGACGTCTCGGTCATATCGGTCCCTTTTTCTTATTAAAAATGAATGAATTACAATCGATTGAAAAGCGTGTGTTAGTCGAAAAACATTTGATTAGTCCTCATTTAGCTGAAGATTGTACATTTGGTGCATGTTTATTATCGGAACAAGAAGAAGCAAGCATTATGATCAATGAGGAAGATCATATTCGTATTCAATGTTTGTTTGCAGGCTTTCAATTAAAAGAAGCGTTAAAAATGGCTAACGCTTTAGACGACTGCATTGAACAACATGTCGACTATGCTTTTGATGAAAAATACGGATATTTAACTAGTTGCCCAACAAACGTGGGGACAGGATTACGTGCATCCGTTATGATGCACTTACCAGGACTTGTATTAACACAACAAATAAATCAAGTAATTCCAGCTATTAATCAGCTTGGTTTAGTTGTTCGTGGCACGTATGGAGAAGGCAGTGAAGCATTAGGGAATATTTTTCAAATATCAAATCAAATTACATTAGGAAAAAGTGAAGAAGATATTGTCGAGGATTTAACGGGAGTTGTTCGTCAATTAATTGAACAAGAGCGAATGGCTCGTGAGGCATTAGTCAAAACTTCTAACATACAATTAGAAGATAGGGTATATCGTTCTTACGGTGTTTTAACGAACAGTCGAATCATCGGTTCAAAAGAAGCGGCACAATGTTTATCCGATGTACGATTAGGTATTGATTTAGGGTATATTACGAACGTGCCAAAAACGATTTTAACAGAGCTAATGATTTTGACACAGCCCGGTTTTTTACAAAAATATGCAGGTGGTGCGTTGCGTCCGCAAGAGCGAGATGTTCGCCGTGCATCACTCATTCGTGAACGATTATACCAATGGAAGTAAATTAAAGGAGGTTGATGAGAATGATGTTCGGACGTTTTACAGAGCGAGCACAAAAAGTGTTAGCACTAGCACAAGAAGAAGCGGTTCGTTTGGGACATAACAATATTGGAACAGAGCACATTTTGCTTGGCTTAATTCGCGAAGGGGAAGGAATTGCAGCAAAAGCGCTTATGGCGCTTGGATTAGGACCAGATAAAATTCAAAAAGAAGTAGAATCACTCATTGGACGTGGAAACGAAGTAGGACAAACGATTCACTATACGCCTCGCGCAAAAAAAGTGATTGAATTGTCAATGGATGAAGCTAGAAAGCTTGGACATTCGTACGTTGGAACAGAGCATATTTTACTTGGACTTATTCGTGAAGGAGAAGGTGTTGCTGCACGTGTTTTAAATAATTTAGGGGTAAGCCTAAATAAAGCTCGTCAGCAAGTGCTTCAATTATTAGGAAGCAACGAATCGGCCTCAGGACATCATGGGGGAACAACGCATGCGAACACGCCGACATTAGACAGTTTAGCACGTGATTTAACAGCTATTGCACGTGAAGGCGGTTTAGACCCTGTGATTGGAAGAAGTAAAGAAATTCAACGTGTCATTGAAGTGTTAAGTCGCCGGACGAAAAATAATCCTGTTTTAATCGGAGAGCCAGGTGTAGGGAAAACGGCGATTGCCGAGGGACTAGCTCAACAAATTGTCAATAACGAAGTGCCAGAGACACTTCGCGATAAGCGTGTCATGACGCTTGATATGGGAACAGTCGTTGCAGGAACAAAATATCGCGGGGAATTTGAGGATCGATTGAAAAAAGTGATGGATGAAATTCGCCAGGCTGGCAACATCATTTTGTTTATTGACGAATTGCATACGCTCATTGGAGCTGGCGGTGCTGAAGGGGCTATTGATGCGTCAAATATTTTGAAACCTTCTCTTGCTCGCGGGGAATTACAATGCATTGGGGCGACAACGTTAGATGAATACCGAAAATATATTGAAAAAGATGCAGCGTTAGAAAGACGCTTCCAACCAATTCATGTTGGGGAACCGACGGTTGAGGAATCTATTCAAATTTTAAAAGGTTTGCGAGATCGTTACGAAGCTCACCATCGCGTTTCTATTTCAGATGAGGCGATTGAGCAGGCAGTGAAGCTTTCAGACCGCTATATTTCGGATCGATTTTTACCAGATAAAGCAATTGATTTAATTGACGAAGCTTGCTCGAAAGTACGTTTACGTTCGTTTACGACTCCACCAAATTTAAAAGAGCTCGAACAAAAACTTGAGGAAATTCGCAAAGAAAAAGATGCAGCTGTACAAAGCCAAGAGTTTGAAAAAGCAGCATCATTACGCGATGCGGAACAAAAATTACGCGAACAACTTGAAGAAACAAAGCGAGCATGGAAAGAGAAACAAGGTCAAGAAAACTCTGAAGTGACTGTAGAAGATATTGCGGCTGTTGTGTCAAGTTGGACCGGAATTCCGGTATCTAAATTAGCTCAAACAGAAACAGAACGATTATTAAAGTTAGAGGAGATTTTACATTCTCGTGTCATTGGGCAAGAAGAGGCGGTGAAGGCCGTTGCAAAAGCGGTTCGTCGTGCTCGGGCAGGATTAAAAGATCCAAAGCGCCCGATTGGCTCGTTTATTTTCCTTGGACCAACGGGTGTAGGAAAAACAGAGTTAGCACGAGCGCTTGCTGAAGCGATGTTTGGTGATGAAGATGCGATGATTCGTATCGATATGTCTGAATATATGGAGAAACATTCGACATCACGTCTTGTCGGTTCACCTCCAGGGTACGTCGGCTATGAAGAAGGTGGACAATTAACCGAAAAAGTTCGCCGCAAACCGTATTCTGTCATCTTGTTAGATGAGATTGAAAAAGCGCATCCAGATGTATTTAACATTTTATTACAAGTGCTAGAAGATGGACGTTTAACAGATTCGAAAGGACGCACAGTTGATTTCCGCAATACGATTATTATTATGACATCAAACGTTGGTGCTGACGCTTTAAAAAGAAATAAATATGTCGGCTTTAATGTGCAAGACGAAAGCCAACAATATAAAGATATGAAAGGGAAAGTGATGGACGAGTTGAAAAAGGCGTTCCGTCCGGAGTTTTTAAACCGAATTGATGAAATTATTGTTTTCCATTCACTTGAAAAGAAACATTTGAACGAAATTGTTTCATTAATGGTTGAGCAATTGAAAAAACGCCTACAAGAACAACAAATCGATTTAGAATTAACGGATGCCGCAATTGAAAAATTAGCAGAAGAAGGTTACGATTTAGAGTACGGAGCGCGTCCATTGCGTCGAGCAATTCAAAAACATATTGAAGATCGTTTATCTGAAGAACTGTTAAAAGGAACGATTGGAAGCGGACAAAAAGTTGTTATGGACGTAAAAGACGGTCAGTTTGTTGTGTTAACAACAGAGACAGTAAAATAACGAAAACAAGGTATGCTTACACGCATACCTTGTTTTTCATAATGAAAGGAATGGAGTAATGGTTAAGCGGAAAACGAAATTCGTTTGTCAACATTGTGGATATGAAACTGCGAAATGGATGGGGAAATGTCCAGGCTGTCATTCATGGAACGCAATGGTCGAAGAAACGGAAATAGTAAAACCACATAACCGTGCGCTATTTGTGCATACAGAAGGGGTAGCAGCCAAGCCTGTATCGATTACGACGGTAGAAACAACACAAGAACCGAGAATCGATACGAAGTTTACAGAGTTTAATCGCGTGCTCGGGGGTGGAATTGTTCGTGGCTCCCTTGTTTTGATTGGTGGGGATCCTGGTATTGGGAAATCAACATTATTGTTGCAAATTTGTGCTCAACTCGCAAACGATGCTCATCCTGTATTATATATTTCCGGGGAAGAATCAGTAAAACAAACGAAGTTGCGCGCCGAGCGGTTACATGTAACTGCTGAACATTTATATGTTTTGTCTGAAACAAATTTAGAGCATATTATCCAAACTGTTGATGACATGAAGCCAGCGTTCGTTGTCATCGACTCGATTCAAACGATATATCGCTCAGAGATCACATCTGCACCAGGGAGTGTTTCACAAGTTCGTGAATGTACAGCAGAGTTGATGCGAGTAGCTAAAACGAAAGGGATTGCGATTTTTATTGTTGGGCATGTTACGAAGGAAGGGGCGCTTGCCGGACCACGCATTTTAGAGCATATGGTTGACACCGTATTGTATTTTGAAGGAGAGCGTCATCATACGTATCGTATTTTACGGGCGGTGAAAAATCGATTTGGTTCTACAAATGAAATCGGTATTTTCGAAATGAAAGAAGCAGGGCTAGCTGAAGTAAAAAACCCATCAGAAATTTTTTTAGAAGAGCGCTCTAAAGGAGCTGCTGGATCAACGGTCGTTGCTTCTATGGAAGGAACGAGACCGGTGTTAGTGGAAATTCAAGCATTAGTATCACCGACTAGCTTTGGAACGCCGCGTCGAATGGCAACAGGAATAGATCATAATCGCGTTTCTTTACTAATGGCTGTGCTTGAAAAAAGGGTTGGTTTGCTCCTCCAAAACCAAGATGCTTATTTAAAAGTAGCTGGTGGCATAAAGTTAGATGAACCTGCGATTGACTTAGCCATTGCTGTAAGTATTGCTTCGAGTTTTCGTGATCAACCAACAAATCATACGGATGTCGTGATTGGGGAAGTCGGATTGACAGGTGAAGTACGTCGCGTGTCTCGCATTGAACAGCGTGTACAAGAAGCTGCGAAGCTCGGCTTTCAACGCATCATTATTCCAAAAAGCAACATCGGTGGCTGGAACATTCCAAAAGATGTTGAAGTTATTGGGGTGGCCAATGTAGAAGAAGCGCTATATTATGCATTAGGAGAAGGGAAAAATCGCCCAATATTTTAACAAAACCATTAAAAAATCATTAAAAATCATGTTCAGATTGGTTTCAAACATTGGAAACTGTTTATAATGTAATAGAGGAGGTGAAAAAAACGTGTTAAAACGAATTGTGCAAGCATCTTTTTTAATTACTGGGGGTATGTTAGGAATCATTTTCTTTCCTACTTTGTTGAAGCTGTTGCACTTAGACGATTTTCCTTATGTCGATAGCCCATATGTAGCGGCCCCAGTTGGTGCGATCATCGTATTCCTTCTCACGTTTTGGTTAGTCGATCATGTGGTTGGACTTATTCATTGGATGGAAGAAACGTTAGTCAAAGCACCTGTAACTGATTTGTTATTTGGAAGTCTCGGTTTAATTTTCGGATTGATTGTAGCCTTTTTAATCGTTATTCCATTAAACTCTATTCAAATTCCGCTTGTTAATACGATCTTGCCCATTTTCCTTACGCTATTGTTAGGGTATTTAGGATTTCAAGTCGGATTTAAAAAGCGCGATGAGTTAATGAACTTATTTTCTTTGCCAAATCGGACAGGAAAGAAAAAAGGTAGCGAAGAAGAAGAGAAAAAAGGTAAATCGCTGAAAATCTTAGATACGAGTGTCATTATTGACGGTCGTATTGCGGATATTTGTCAAACGGGCTTTTTGGAAGGGACGATTGTCATTCCACGCTT
This sequence comes from Anoxybacillus ayderensis, assembly GCF_013761015.1. Lineage (NCBI taxonomy): Bacteria > Bacillati > Bacillota > Bacilli > Caryophanales > Anoxybacillaceae > Anoxybacillus > Anoxybacillus ayderensis. The sequence goes on along the minus strand of NZ_JACDUV010000009.1, from coordinate 48,781 downwards.
TGTTCTAGAAGAATTGCAACATATTGCTGATTCTTCCGATGCGTTAAAAAGAAATCGCGGACGAAGAGGGTTAGATATTTTAAACCGTATTCAAAAAGAGTTAGCTATTAACGTTGAAATATACGAAGGCGATTTTGAAGGAATTCAAGAAGTCGACAGCAAGCTTGTAAAATTGGCGCAATTGACATCAGGAGTTGTTGTGACAAATGACTTCAACTTAAATAAAGTGTGTGAATTACAAAATGTTCCTGTGTTAAATATTAACGATTTAGCGAACGCGGTAAAACCGATTGTTCTTCCGGGAGAAGAATTAAATGTTCATGTCATTAAAGATGGGAAAGAACAAAATCAAGGTGTTGCTTATTTAGATGATGGAACGATGATCGTTGTAGAAGATGGGAAGGACTATATCGGAAAACGAGTTGATGTGCTCGTGACGAGCGTGTTACAAACATCAGCTGGAAGAATGATTTTTGCTAAACTAAAGCTACTTGAAAAAGCATTATAAGCTGTTAGGAGTTAGGAAAATGAATTATCATGTCGTTATACCGGCAGCTGGTCAAGGAAAACGAATGAATGCAGGAATGAATAAACAATTTATCGAGCTTGAAGGAGTACCCGTTATTATCCATACGTTACGTGTATTTGAACGAGATGATTTTTGTCAAGGCATTGTGTTAGTCATTAATGATCAAGAACGTGAGCAGTTTGTTCATATGCTTCATCGTTTTGAAATAAAAAAAGTGAAAGCCCTCGTTTCAGGAGGGGAAGAAAGACAGCAGAGCGTCTATAATGGGTTAAAAGCGGTGAATGACGGTCATATTGTACTCATTCACGATGGTGCTCGTCCGTTTGTAACGATAAGTAAAATTCACGAACTCGTTCGAGTAACAAAAAAAACGGGAGCAGCTGTGTTAGCTGTTCCTGTCAAAGATACGATGAAACAGGTGATCGATGGCCAAGTTGAAAAAACGGTCGATCGATCGAGCTTGTGGGCTGTACAAACGCCACAAGCTTTTTCCATGCCATTAATTATTGATGCTCATGAACGAGCGAAAAAAGAACAGTTTATCGGAACAGATGATGCGAGTCTCGTTGAGCGGATCGGTCATCGCGTCGTTGTTGTAGAAGGAGAATATACGAACATTAAACTTACAACACAAGAAGATTTATTATTTGCGGAAGCCATTTTACGTGCGAGAGGGGATCGATGATGTATCGAATTGGACAAGGGTTTGATGTCCATCAGTTTGCTGAAGGGCGTCCACTTATCATTGGTGGAATACACATTCCGTATGAAAAAGGGTTGCTCGGACATTCCGATGCGGACGTATTGCTTCATGCAATTGCTGATGCATGTTTAGGAGCGATCGGTCAAGGAGATATTGGAAAACATTTTCCGGATACAGATGAGGCTTACAAAGATGCTGACTCTGCACTCTTATTACAACGTGTATGGAGCCTTGTACGCCAACATGGGTATACGCTTGTGAATGTTGACTGTACAATTATTGCACAAAAACCGAAAATGGCGCCATATATTGCAAACATGCAAAAACGAATTGCCGAGTTGTTAGAAGGAGATGTTTCACAAGTAAACGTCAAAGCGACAACGACAGAAAAGCTTGGCTTTACAGGGAGAGAAGAAGGAATTGCCGCACAAGCCGTCATTTTGTTACAAAAAAATAATGAATGATGGATTTTGTATGTCGTTTACGGTACAATGAGGTACAGAAATTAGGTAGATGGAGGTTATGGCATGTCACAGGAAGTAAGGGTGCGTTACGCACCGAGTCCGACGGGTCATTTACATATTGGTGGTGCGCGCACAGCGTTATTTAACTATTTGTTTGCTCGTCATCATGAAGGAAAATTTATCGTTCGCATTGAAGATACAGATATTGAGCGAAATGTAGAAGGTGGCGAGCAATCACAACTTGAAAACTTGAAATGGCTCGGTATTGAGTATGATGAATCCGTAGATAAAGATGGTGGATACGGTCCTTATCGCCAAACGGAGCGTCTGCACATATATCGCCAATATACAAACGAATTGTTAGAAAAAGGACATGCATACAAATGTTTTTGTACACCTGAGGAGTTAGAACAAGAGCGTGAGGCGCAAAAAGCGGCAGGTATTGCAGCGCCACAATACAGCGGAAAATGCCGTCATTTAACTCCAGAGCAAGTTCAACAGCTAGAAGCGGAAGGCAAGCCTTATACGATTCGTTTAAAAGTACCAGAAGGAAAAGTATATGAATTTGAAGATATGGTGCGCGGTCGAGTATCTTTTGAATCGAAAGATATCGGTGATTGGGTCATCGTAAAAGCGAACGGTATCCCAACGTATAACTTCGCTGTCGTGATTGATGATCATTTAATGAAAATCACACATGTATTTCGCGGCGAAGAGCATTTATCGAACACGCCGAAACAGTTAATGGTATATGAATATTTCGGTTGGGAGCCACCAAAATACGCACATTTAACGCTTATTGTGAATGAAAATCGCAAAAAATTATCAAAGCGCGATGAGTCAATTATTCAATTCGTTTCCCAATATAAAGAGCTTGGATATTTACCAGAAGCGATGTTTAACTTTTTTGCGCTGTTGGGCTGGTCTCCTGAAGGAGAAGAGGAGATTTTCTCAAAAGAAGAACTTATTCGCATTTTTGATGTTTCACGCTTATCAAAATCTCCATCGATGTTTGATAAGCAGAAACTGACATGGATGAACAACCAATATATTAAAAAGCTTGATTTAGATCGACTAGTTGAATTATCGCTTCCTCATTTAATTCGAGCGGGGCGCTTGCCAGAACAAATGACCGATGAACAAAAACAATGGGCTCGTGATTTAATTGCGCTATACCAAGAGCAAATGAGTTACGGTGCCGAAATTGTTCAGTTATCAGAGTTGTTCTTTAAGCAAGAAATCGAGTATGATGAAGAAGCGAAGGTTGTTTTAGGTGGCGAGCAAGTACCGCTTGTGTTAAAAGCATTTTATGAGCAAGTAGAGCAGCTTGCAACGTTTGATAGTGATCATATTAAAGCGGTAATTAAAGCGGTACAAAAGGAAACGGGACAAAAAGGGAAAAACTTGTTTATGCCGATCCGTGTAGCGGTAACCGGACAAACGCACGGTCCAGAGCTTCCGGAGGCTATTCGTTTGCTCGGAAAAGAAACGGTTATGTCCCGATTAGCGAAATTGATCGGTTAACATTTCTTTGTCTATATAATAAAATAGGTGTAAGTCATATCGGTGAAAGCGTCGATGAGGAGAAGTAAAAAGAGTCAGCATGTCAGAGAGAACCACCTTGGCTGGAAGTGGTTTATGCTCGATTCTTTTGAAATGCACCTCGGAGCCTCCTTTCGAACCAGAGACGTTCTGCAGTAGAATGGAGCGGATTCCCTTCCGTTATAAGGGCAAGAGTGAGCCTTTTGGCTAAACAGAGTGGAACCGCGCTAATGAAGCGTCTCTGTGTCATCGTACACAGAGACGTTTTTTATTTAGAAGATAACAAAGGGGGGAACAGCATGTTTAAAACATTAAAAGAAGACATTGAAGTGATTTTCGAACAAGATCCAGCAGCAAGAAGTTATTTAGAAGTCATTTTAACGTATTCTGGGTTACATGCGATTTGGGCACATCGCATTGCACATGCGCTTTATAAGCGAAAATTTTACTTTTTAGCTCGCCTTATTTCACAAATTAGCCGCTTTTTTACCGGTATTGAAATTCACCCGGGGGCAAAAATTGGTCGCCGCTTTTTCATCGATCACGGCATGGGAGTTGTCATCGGGGAAACGTGTGAGATCGGTGATAACGTAACGGTGTATCAAGGTGTCACACTCGGTGGAACAGGCAAAGAGAAAGGAAAACGTCATCCGACGATTAAAGATAACTGCTTGATTGCTACCGGTGCGAAAGTGCTTGGTTCCATTACTATTGGGGAGAATAGTAAAATTGGGGCCGGTTCGGTTGTGTTGAAAGATGTACCACCGAACTCAACGGTTGTCGGTATTCCAGGGCGTGTCGTTGTACAAAATGGAGTGCGTGTCAATAAAGATTTAAATCATTGTGATTTACCGGATCCAATTGCAGATCGTTTTAAAGAGTTAGAAGCAGAAATTGAGCAACTAAAAACACAATTAGAAGAACTAAAGAAAGGAACGGTGAACCATGAGCATTCAAGTGTATAATACGTTAACGCGAAAAAAGGAGCCGTTTATCCCATTAGAACCAAATAAAGTAAAAATGTATGTGTGCGGACCGACAGTATATAACTATATTCATATTGGCAATGCCCGTCCGGCTATTGTATTTGATACTATTCGCCGCTACTTACAATTTCGTGGGTATGAAGTTCAATATGTTTCTAATTTCACCGATGTAGACGATAAACTTATTCGAGCGGCAAGAGAACTAGGAGAAGACGTGCCGACTATTGCAGAGCGGTTTATTGAAGCGTATTTCGAAGATATTACAGCGCTTGGTTGCAAAAAGGCAGATGTTCATCCTCGTGTGACAGAAAACATTGATACGATCATTGAATTTATTGAACAGCTCATCGAAAAAGGATATGCGTACGAAGTTGACGGCGATGTATATTATCGCACACGTCGCTTCTCTGATTACGGGAAACTATCGCATCAATCGATTGACGAATTAAAATCAGGCGCTCGTATTGAGGTTGGGGAGAAAAAAGAAGATCCTCTTGATTTTGCGTTATGGAAAGCAGCAAAAGAAGGGGAAATTTACTGGGATAGTCCATGGGGGAAAGGTCGACCAGGATGGCATATTGAATGTTCAGCCATGGCGCGTAAATATTTAGGAGATACGATTGACATTCATGCCGGTGGGCAAGATTTAACGTTCCCACACCATGAGAATGAAATTGCCCAATCAGAAGCGTTAACAGGGAAAGTTTTTGCGAAATATTGGTTGCACAATGGCTATATTAATATCGATAATGAAAAAATGTCAAAGTCGCTTGGAAACTTTATTTTAGTGCATGACATTATTAAGCAAGTTGATCCGCAAGTGTTGCGTTTCTTCATGCTTTCGGTTCATTATCGTCATCCAATTAACTATAGCCAGCCGTTGCTTGACAGTGCAAAAAGTGGGTTAGAACGTCTAAAGACAGCGTATGCGAATGTAAAACATCGTTTAGAAAGTAGTACAAATTTAACGACAAATGATGAACAGTGGTTAGCGAAAATTGAGGAGTTAAAAAACGAATTTATTCGCGAAATGGATGATGATTTTAACACAGCAAACGGGATCGCGGTTTTGTTTGAACTAGCTAAACAAGCGAACATATATTTGATGGAGAAACATACATCTGAAGCGGTTATTCAAAAGTTTTTACAACAATTTGAACAGCTTTTTGATGTCCTTGGTCTTTCTTTAAAACAAGATGAATTGCTTGATGAAGAAATTGAAGCGCTCATTCAACAACGAATTGAAGCGCGGAAAAATCGCGATTTCGCTTTAGCTGACCGCATTCGTGATGAGTTAAAAGCTAAAAACATCATTTTAGAAGATACACCACAAGGAACGAGATGGAGAAGAGGATAAAACGATGTTGCATTTGTTTCCTAAAATTAAAGATTTTCAACAGTTAAACGGTTTAACGTTAGCTTACATTGGTGATGCCGTATACGAGTTATTCGTACGGCATCATCTCCTTGCCTTAGGAAAAGTAAAACCAAACGATTTACACAACTTAGCAAAAACGTATGTTTGTGCTAAAGCACAAGCGAAAGTGTTGCAATGGTTGCTGAATCACAATCAATTATCTGAGCAAGAAATTGCTGTTGTTCGACGTGGACGTAATGCAAAATCTGTGAGCACTCCGAAAAATACAGACGTACAAACGTATCGTCAAAGTACAGGGTTTGAAGCATTAATTGGCTACCATTTTCTAAATGGGAATGAAGAGAGGCTTCATCAATTAATGCAATGGGTGTTTGATGTACAACACAATGATGAGGAAAGGGGGATGTAACGCATGGATCTCATTATCGGTAAAAACCCGGTATTGGAAGCATTAAAATCCGGACGAGAAATGAATAAAATATGGATTGCTGAAGGTTCGCAACGCGGTCAAATGCAGCCGATTATCCAGCTTGCTAAAGAGATGGGAATTACGGTGCAATACGTTCCTAAAAAAAAGATGGACCAGTTAAGCGAAGGGAATCATCAAGGGGTCATTGCGCAAGTTGCGGCATATCGATACTACGACGTAGATGACTTGTTCAAAAAAGCCGAAGAACGTGGAGAGGCACCATTTTTTATCATTTTAGACGAACTTGAAGATCCACACAATTTAGGATCCATTATGCGAACGGCTGATGCAGTAGGTGCTCATGGCATTATTATTCCGAAGCGTCGTTCGGTCGGTTTGACCGCAACAGTCGCAAAAGCGTCAACGGGTGCAATTGAACATGTTCCTGTTGCGCGTGTCACGAACTTAGCACGAACAGTAGATGAATTGAAAGATCGGGGAGTTTGGATTTTTGGAACGGATGCAAAAGGAAATGAAGATTATCGCCAACTAGATGGGGTCATCCCGTTAGCGTTAGTCATTGGTAGTGAAGGAAAAGGAATAAGCCGTTTATTACGGGAGAAGTGCGATGTGCTCGTTCGCTTGCCGATGGTTGGACATGTTACATCGTTAAATGCTTCCGTTGCGGCTAGCTTGTTAATGTATGAGGTGTATCGAAAACGTCATCCATTAGGTGAGTAAGATGGATATTTTAATCGTTGATGGCTACAACATCATCGGTGCTTGGCCGGAATTGCGAGAACTACGGGATGTAGATTTAGCTTTGGCGCGCGATCGACTTGTCGAGAGAATGGCGGAGTATCAAGCATTTACCGGCTGTAAAGTGATTATTGTTTTTGACGCACACCTCGTACAAGGAACAACAAAAAAATATGTCGATCATCAAGTAGAAGTCATTTTCACAAAAGAAAATGAAACCGCAGATGAACATATCGAGAAATTGGCAAAGTCGCTCCAAAAAGTTCGGACGAAAGTATACGTGGCTACATCAGATTATACAGAACAATGGGCGATTTTTGGTCAAGGGGCGTTGCGCAAATCAGCACGAGAGCTACTCATTGAGGTGGATGCGGTGCAGCGAAATATTTCAAGCAACGTCAAGCATATTCAACAAAAAAAGCCGATATCAAAAATTCCTCTGACGGATGAAGTCGCAAAAATTTTCGAAAAATGGCGAAGAGGGGAAAAATGAACGATTGACCCTGTAAAAAAATGTACTGTATAATACTTTTATCCATGTGCAGGGCGGGGGGATCGGCGTGAGCGCAAATGCAAATGAAAAACAACAAAGCCGTTATGAACAACTAGAAGATGAAACGATTGTAGAACTTGTGCATCAAGGTGATAGTGAGGCGCTTGACTATTTAATTCATAAGTATAAAAACTTTGTCCGAGCGAAAGCACGTTCATATTTTTTAGTCGGTGCAGATCGCGAAGATATTGTACAAGAAGGAATGATCGGATTATATAAAGCGATCCGAGACTTTAAAGAAGATAAGCAGTCATCGTTCAAGGCGTTTGCCGAGCTGTGCATCACAAGGCAAATGATTACGGCGATAAAAATGGCTACGCGCCAAAAACATATTCCGCTCAATTGTTATGTTTCATTGGACAAGCCGATTTACGAAGATGATTCTGCCCGTACATTAATGGACGTTCTTTCGGGAACGAAAATAACAAATCCTGAAGAGTTAATCATTAATCGCGAAGAGTTCGATCATATTGAAGAAAAAATGACTGAACTGCTTAGCGATTTAGAACGGAAAGTGCTTCTTCTTTATTTAGAGGGTCGATCATATCAAGAAATTTCTGAAGAACTCAATCGCCATGTGAAATCGATTGACAACGCGTTGCAACGCGTAAAACGCAAGCTTGAAAAGTATGTAGAAATTCAAGGGATTCGTTTATAATATTGACATAAAAAAATATTGTGTGATACAGTTTTTAAGACGTAGTATATCGGAGGAAAACGTATGCGCAAAAAAGTAATTTTAGCGTGCAGCCAATGTTTAAACAGAAATTATTCAACGATGAAAAATGTGGCGCAACACCATGAACGACTTGAGATGAAGAAGTTTTGTAAAACATGCAATACGCATACGATTCACCGTGAAACAAAGTAGTTGATGATCCCGAGACGTTGGAGGGTTTTATATGCAACGAGTAACGAAATTTTTCCGCGAAGTTGTTCGCGAAATGAAAAAAGTCAGCTGGCCGAAACGAAAAGAACTAGTGAATTATACGATTACTGTTTTAGCGACAGTGGCATTTTTCACTATATTTTTTGCGGTTGTCGATTTAGGAATTTCAGAGTTAGTTCGTTTTATACTTGAATAGGACTAGTATATCCATGGTATAATGGAAGATAACAAACAGAAATAAAGCCCGGTAACGGGTTTTTATTTTGCCTAAAAAAGATTTGTTTAGGGAGGGAAGGACGGTATCGTCCCAGCTAATGGAAAAGAATTGGTATGTTATTCATACGTATTCAGGTTATGAGAATAAAGTAAAAACGAACTTAGAAAAGCGCGTTGAATCGATGGGTATGCAAGATAAAATTTTTCGTGTCATCGTGCCTGAAGAAGAAGAAACAGACACAAAGGGCGGCAAAAAGAAAGTTGTTAAAAAGAAAGTATTCCCGGGTTACGTGCTTGTAGAGATGATTATGACAGACGATTCTTGGTACGTTGTCCGCAATACGCCGGGGGTAACAGGATTCGTTGGTTCAGCTGGCGCTGGATCAAAACCGACCCCGCTTCTCGAAGAAGAAGTTTCGGCAATTTTAAAACGAATGGGTGTCGACTTGATTGAATTAGAATTTGATTTTGAATTGAATGAAGCGGTTCGCATTAAAGAAGGACCGTTCGCAAATTTTGTTGGAACGATTCAAGAAATTGAGATGGAAAAACAAAAAGTAACCGTGCTTGTTGATATGTTCGGACGTGAAACACCGGTAGAACTTGACTTTTCGCAAATCGAAAAAATATAATAGTAAACAACTTGCAAATAGGAAAGAAAAGTGATAATATTTTAAGGTCAGTATGTCTCAATCATTGAGACGAATGCGATGATTGTTTTCATATATGGAGTGGGAGGGAACATCCCTAATACCACATCACGGACTTAAGGAGGTGTGTCTCGTGGCTAAAAAAGTAATTAAAGTTGTCAAATTGCAAATTCCTGCAGGGAAAGCGAATCCAGCACCACCAGTCGGTCCAGCATTAGGTCAAGCTGGTGTTAACATCATGGGATTCTGTAAAGAATTCAACGCTCGTACAGCTGATCAAGCAGGTTTAATTATTCCTGTTGAAATTACGGTATATGAAGACCGTTCATTTACATTTATTACGAAAACTCCACCTGCTGCTGTATTACTGAAGAAAGCGGCTGGTATCGAGTCTGGTTCTGGTGAGCCAAACCGTAATAAAGTGGCAACAGTAAAGCGCGACAAAGTTCGCGAGATTGCTGAAACAAAAATGCCAGACTTAAACGCGGCGAGCATTGAAGCAGCTATGCGCATGATCGAAGGAACAGCGCGCAGCATGGGTATCGTCATCGAAGACTAATCTGGCTGGAGAAGGTTGCGGAAGCGGACTATATAGTTTTCGCAACCTTTATTCGTGGGAGGTCTTTCCGTTAAAACCACAAAAGGAGGAAATAAAACATGCCAAAAAGAGGAAAACGCTACTTAGAGGCAGCGAAATTAATTGATCGCTCAAAAGCATATAATGTGCAAGAAGCAATCGAATTAGTGAAGAAGACAAATGTTGCGAAATTTGACGCAACAGTAGAAGTTGCTTTCCGTTTAGGAGTTGATCCGAAGAAAGCGGACCAACAAATCCGTGGTGCAGTTGTATTGCCGCACGGTACAGGTAAAGTTCGCCGCGTGTTAGTGCTTGCGAAAGGTGAAAAAGCGAAAGAAGCTGAAGCAGCTGGCGCAGATTATGTAGGCGATACAGATTACATCAACAAAATTCAACAAGGTTGGTTTGAGTTTGATGTCATCGTCGCAACTCCTGACATGATGGGTGAAGTTGGTAAAATCGGTCGTATTTTAGGACCGAAAGGATTAATGCCAAACCCTAAAACAGGAACAGTTACATTTGATGTGGCGAAAGCAGTCAACGAAATTAAAGCTGGTAAAGTGGAATATCGCGTTGACAAAGCTGGAAACATCCATGTACCAATCGGTAAAGTATCGTTTGATACAGAAAAATTAGTAGAAAACTTCACAACAATTTACGAAACAATCTTGAAAGTGAAGCCAGCAGCAGCGAAGGGCACATACGTGAAAAATGTAACAGTTGCTTCAACAATGGGCCCTGGTGTGAAAGTGGATCCTTCTACTGTTGCTGTTGCGCGCTAATATAGATCTTGACTTTTTAGAAACGCTTTAGTACAATATTCATTGTTTGAAAAGCGAATATCATTTGTACCGTAGACAGTAGGTGCCTCAAGCAGGCTTAATTTCCTACCGAGGTGTTGAAACTGATAAATAAGTGCATGCTTGCACTTTCAGGGGCCTCCATGTCTACGTTGACATGGAGGTTTTTCATTGGACGGTATAAGTGGTGTTGAAACTCAACTTCTACAGGAGGTGTTGACATGAGCAGCGTACTTGAACAAAAGCAGCAGTTAGTAGCGGAGATTGCTGAAAAGCTTCGTGCGAGCAAATCAACGATCATCGTTGATTACCGTGGCTTAAATGTCGCGCAAGTTACAGAACTTCGTAAGCAACTTCGCGAAGCAGGGATTGAGTTCAAAGTGTACAAAAACACATTAACTCGCCGTGCTGTTGCTGAGTTAGGTTTAGAAGGTTTAGATGAAACGTTAACAGGTCCGAATGCGATCGCATTCAGCAATGATGATGTCGTTGCTCCTGCGAAAATTTTAAACGAATTCGCGAAAAAGAACGATGCGTTAAAAATTAAAGCAGGTATCATCGAAGGTAACGTAGCGACATTTGAAGAAGTTAAGGCACTTGCAGAGCTTCCGTCTCGCGAAGGCTTGCTCTCTATGTTGCTTAGCGTTCTTCAAGCACCAATCCGCAACTTCGCTCTTGTTACAAAAGCAGTTGCTGAGAAAAAAGAAGAACAAGGTGCTTAATTTACAAATCGCCTAAAATTAAAACATTAAGGAGGAAGATCGATCATGACTAAAGAACAAATCATTGAAGCGGTTAAAAATATGACTGTTTTAGAATTAAACGACTTAGTAAAAGCAATTGAAGAAGAGTTTGGTGTAACTGCTGCTGCTCCTGTAGTAGTTGCTGGCGGTGCTGCTGCTGGTGCTGCTGCTGAAGAAAAAACTGAATTCGACGTTATCCTTGCAGATGGCGGCGCACAAAAAATCAAAGTTATCAAAGTTGTGCGTGAGCTTACTGGTCTTGGCTTAAAAGAAGCAAAAGACTTAGTAGACAACACTCCAAAGCCAGTTAAAGAAGGCGTTTCTAAAGAAGAAGCTGAAGAAATTAAAGCGAAACTTGAAGAAGCTGGCGCGAAAGTTGAAATTAAGTAATGATGTAAAGAGGCTCGCTCGTAGTAGCGAGCTTCTTTGTGTTTTTATGTTCGTTCGTTTACAATGAAGGAAAGAGAGGTGAAGACGATGGGTGATCACTACTATACTGAACGGCCAACGGTAGAAAGTAAGCCTTTTCAATGGGCGTATATGTTGCGAGGTCATCAGTTTTTGTTTACGGTCGATCAAGGTGTATTTTCAAAAAAAGAAGTGGACTTCGGTTCGCGATTGCTAATTGAAACATTTGTTGAACCGAATGTGCAAGGAAATATTCTCGATGTAGGTTGTGGATATGGGCCGATCGGTTTAGCGCTAGCAAAAGATTTCCCGCATCGAACTGTGCATATGATCGATGTAAATGAGCGAGCAATCGAACTAGCCAAGAAAAACAAACAGCAAAACGGTATTGAAAATGCACGAATTTACATAAGTGATTTATTTCAGCGAGTAGAAGGAACGTTTGCTGCCATTGTGACAAACCCACCGATTCGTGCTGGAAAAGCAGTCGTCCATTCGATTTTTGAACAAAGTGCAAACTACTTGCTTTCTGGCGGACAGTTATGGGTTGTCATTCAAAAGAAGCAAGGGGCTCCATCTGCATTAGAAAAGTTAAAAACGATTTTTGATGAAGTTGATGTTGTGGAAAAGAAAAAAGGTTACTTTATTATTCGAGCACAAAAAGCTTGACGCTCAATTTTGTGTATGGTACCATTATAAAATGCTAAATGTGTATTTTTTTTAGTTTACGTATGCTGTGTATGTATGTATAATTTTAGTTTTAAAGGAAAAACTTATAAAATATATAATAGGTCAAACATGTGGTTTTCTTATAAGAAACCATTTCTTTTTTGTCTGATGACAAGTTATTAATGTTTGATTTGAGGGGTGAATCAGTTGACAGGTCAACTAGTTCAATACGGACGACACCGCCAACGAAGAAGTTATGCGCGCATTAGTGAAGTGTTGGAGTTACCGAACTTAATCGAAATTCAAACTTCTTCTTACCAGTGGTTTCTCGACGAAGGATTGCGTGAAATGTTTCAAGACATTTCACCGATCGAAGATTTTACAGGAAATTTGTCACTAGAATTTATTGATTACAGCTTAGGAGAGCCGAAGTACTCTGTAGAAGAGTCAAAAGAACGCGATGTTACATACGCAGCACCGCTTCGGGTGAAAGTACGCTTAATCAATAAAGAAACAGGTGAAGTAAAAGAACAAGATGTATTTATGGGAGACTTCCCATTAATGACAGAAACGGGCACATTCATTATTAATGGTGCTGAACGTGTTATCGTTTCTCAGCTTGTTCGTTCACCGAGCGTATATTACAGCGGAAAAGTAGATAAAAACGGAAAACGTGGCTTTACGGCTACTGTTATTCCGAACCGCGGTGCATGGCTTGAATACGAAACAGATGCAAAAGACGTTGTTTACGTTCGCATTGATCGTACGCGTAAGTTGCCTGTAACCGTATTATTACGAGCGTTAGGCTTTGGCTCGGACCAAGAGATTGTCGATTTACTTGGTGATAATGAGTATATTCGTAATACGTTAGAAAAAGACAATACAGAAAGTACAGAAAAAGCGTTGCTTGAAATTTATGAACGGTTACGTCCAGGGGAGCCGCCTACCGTTGAAAACGCAAAAAGCTTGCTCATCTCTCGTTTCTTTGATCCAAAACGATATGATTTAGCAAGTGTTGGTCGTTATAAAATTAACAAAAAGCTCCATATTAAAAACCGTTTATTTGGTCAACGTTTAGCGGAGACGCTCGTTCATCCGGAAACGGGTGAAGTGATTGCTGAGAAAGGAACGGTTCTCGATCGGAGAACGCTCGACCGCATTTTACCTGAGCTTGAAAAAGGGATTGGTATGCGCAAATACCAGCCGCTTGGGGGCGTTGTCGAAGATGAATTTGCTTTGCAAGCGATCAAAATTTATGCTCCAAACGACCCAGATGGCGAAAAAGTCATCACGGTCATTAGTAATGGATATATTCCAGAAACGGTAAAACATATTACACCTGCAGATATTATTGCATCTATTAGCTACTTCTTTAACTTATTGCATGGAGTCGGTGATACAGACGATATCGACCATTTAGGAAATCGTCGACTTCGTTCTGTTGGCGAGTTGCTGCAAAATCAATTCCGAATCGGACTTTCGCGCATGGAGCGCGTCGTTCGCGAGCGGATGTCCATTCAAGATACAAACACAATTACACCACAGCAACTCATTAATATTCGTCCAGTCATTGCGGCTATTAAAGAGTTTTTCGGAAGCTCGCAGTTATCGCAATTTATGGATCAAACAAACCCGCTTGCAGAATTGACACATAAACGTCGTCTTTCTGCCCTTGGTCCAGGTGGTTTAACGCGTGAACGCGCAGGCTTTGAAGTGCGTGACGTTCACTACTCGCACTATGGACGCATGTGTCCAATCGAAACGCCAGAAGGTCCGAACATCGGATTAATTAACTCGCTTTCCACATATGCGAAAGTGAATAAATTTGGTTTTATTGAAACTCCTTATCGCCGAGTCGATCCTGAAACAGGGAAAGTAACGAATCAAATTGACTATTTAACGGCGGATGAGGAAGATAATTACGTCGTTGCCCAAGCGAACGTTCCGATTGCGGAAGATGGAACATTTTTAGAAGAAAACGTTGTTGCTCGCTTCCGTGGTGAAAACATCGTTGTTAAGCGAGATCGTGTCGACTATGTAGACGTTTCTCCAAAACAAGTTGTGTCGGTGGCGACAGCGTGCATTCCGTTCTTAGAAAACGATGACTCGAACCGTGCGCTTATGGGTGCGAACATGCAACGTCAAGCTGTTCCGCTTATGCAGCCAGAGGCACCAATTGTCGGTACAGGAATGGAATATGTCGCAGCGAAAGATTCCGGAGCAGCAGTTATTTGTAAGCATCGCGGAATTGTTGAGCGAGTCGAGGCGAAAGAAATTTGGGTACGCCGTTTAATCGAAGTCGATGGAAAAGAAGTCAAAGGTGACTTAGATAAATATCGTCTGTTGAAGTTTGTTCGTTCAAACCAGGGAACGTGCTACAATCAACGCCCGATCGTTAAGGCTGGAGATATCGTTGAGAAGGGTGAAATTTTAGCCGACGGTCCGTCGATGGAAAAAGGTGAATTAGCGCTTGGTCGCAACGTGCTTGTTGCGTTTATGACATGGGACGGATACAACTACGAAGATGCGATTATTATGAGCGAGCGTCTCGTTAAAGACGATGTATATACGTCCATTCATATCGAGGAATACGAATCTGAAGCGCGCGATACGAAGCTCGGTCCAGAGGAAATTACGCGCGATATTCCGAACGTCGGTGAAGACGCGCTTCGCAATCTAGATGAGCGCGGGATTGTACGCATCGGTGCAGAAGTAAAAGATGGCGACTTGCTCGTTGGAAAAGTAACACCAAAAGGGGTTACGGAATTAACAGCTGAAGAACGATTACTTCATGCGATTTTCGGAGAGAAGGCGCGTGAAGTTCGAGATACGTCTTTACGCGTACCGCACGGTGGAGGCGGAATCGTTCTTGATGTTAAAGTGTTTACTCGCGAAGATGGCGATGAGTTGCCACCGGGCGTGAATCAGCTTGTTCGTGT
Source organism: Anoxybacillus ayderensis (assembly GCF_013761015.1). Taxonomy (NCBI): domain Bacteria; kingdom Bacillati; phylum Bacillota; class Bacilli; order Caryophanales; family Anoxybacillaceae; genus Anoxybacillus; species Anoxybacillus ayderensis. Next base: position 33,567 of record NZ_JACDUV010000009.1, on the reverse strand, counting down.
GTATATTGTACAAAAACGAAAAATTTCTGAAGGTGACAAAATGGCAGGTCGCCACGGAAATAAAGGTGTTATTTCGCGCATTTTACCTGAAGAAGATATGCCGTTTTTACCAGATGGTACACCAGTTGATATCATGTTAAACCCGCTAGGCGTACCTTCGCGTATGAATATCGGGCAAGTGCTAGAGTTGCATCTCGGAATGGCAGCGAGAAAGCTAGGCCTTCATGTCGCTTCACCTGTATTTGACGGTGCTCGCGAAGAAGATGTATGGGCAACGTTAGAAGAGGCAGGAATGGCGCGCGATGCGAAAACAGTTTTATATGACGGACGCACAGGAGAGCCGTTTGATAATCGTGTTTCTGTCGGTATTATGTATATGATTAAGCTCGCGCACATGGTTGACGATAAGTTACATGCTCGCTCGACAGGTCCATATTCACTTGTTACGCAACAACCGCTCGGCGGAAAAGCGCAGTTTGGTGGTCAGCGTTTCGGTGAGATGGAAGTATGGGCGCTTGAAGCATACGGTGCAGCTTACACATTGCAAGAAATTTTAACTGTCAAATCAGACGACGTCGTTGGTCGTGTGAAAACGTACGAAGCGATCGTGAAAGGTGAAAACGTTCCAGAACCAGGCGTTCCTGAATCTTTCAAAGTATTAATTAAAGAGCTACAAAGCTTAGGTATGGACGTAACAGTGTTATCAAGCGATGAAAAAGAAATTAGTATGGAAAACTTCGGGGAAGATGATGACGTTCAACCAGTTGACATCATCCCACCTACAGATGAGTCAGCCAAAGAAGATGAAGGCGTTGTTGTAAAAGAATAACGTTTGGACATAAGGGTAAAACCTGGATATTAAAAGGGAGGTAGGCCCCTTGTTAGATGTAAATAAGTTTGAATATATGAAGATCGGACTCGCTTCACCCGAGAAAATTCGTTCTTGGTCGTATGGTGAAGTTAAAAAACCAGAAACGATTAACTATCGAACATTAAAACCTGAAAAAGATGGTCTGTTTTGCGAACGCATTTTTGGTCCGACAAAAGACTGGGAATGTCATTGCGGAAAATATAAGCGCGTTCGTTATAAAGGTGTCGTTTGTGACCGATGCGGTGTTGAAGTGACACGTGCAAAAGTTCGCCGTGAGCGCATGGGTCATATTGAACTAGCAGCCCCTGTTTCACATATTTGGTACTTTAAAGGAATTCCTAGCCGCATGGGACTTGTCTTAGACATGTCCCCTCGTGCGCTAGAAGAAGTCATTTACTTTGCATCTTACGTCGTGACGGATCCAGGCGATACGCCATTAGAAAAGAAACAATTGCTTTCTGAAAAAGAGTATCGCGCATATCGCGAGAAGTACGGAAATTCATTCCAAGCTTCAATGGGTGCAGAGGCGATTAAAAAACTGTTACAAGATATCGATCTTGAAAAAGAAGTAGAGACGTTAAAAGAAGAACTAAAAACAGCACAAGGACAACGTCGTGCTCGCACGATTAAACGTCTTGAAGTGCTTGAAGCGTTCCGTAACTCTGGTAACGACCCATCGTGGATGGTATTAGACGTGCTTCCGGTCATCCCGCCGGAGTTGCGTCCGATGGTACAGTTAGACGGTGGACGTTTTGCGACATCTGACTTAAACGACTTATATCGTCGAGTCATTAACCGAAACAACCGCTTAAAACGTCTATTAGACCTTGGAGCGCCGAACATTATTGTTCAAAACGAAAAACGAATGCTTCAAGAAGCGGTTGATGCGCTAATTGATAACGGTCGTCGTGGCCGTCCGGTCACAGGACCAGGAAATCGTCCACTTAAATCGCTTTCCCATATGTTAAAAGGAAAGCAAGGTCGTTTCCGTCAAAACTTGCTCGGTAAGCGCGTTGACTATTCTGGTCGTTCCGTTATCGTCGTCGGCCCGAACTTAAAAATGTATCAATGCGGCTTGCCAAAAGAAATGGCGCTTGAATTGTTTAAGCCGTTTGTTATGAAAGAATTAGTGGAACGCGGCTTAGCGCACAACATTAAAAGTGCGAAGCGGAAAATTGAGCGCGTGCACCCAGAAGTTTGGGATGTTTTAGAGTCTGTCATTAAAGAACACCCGGTGCTATTAAACCGTGCACCAACGCTTCACCGTCTTGGCATTCAAGCGTTTGAGCCGACGCTTGTAGAAGGTCGTGCAATCCGCTTGCATCCGCTTGTATGTACTGCCTATAACGCAGACTTTGACGGCGACCAAATGGCTGTGCACGTACCGCTTTCGGCAGAGGCACAAGCTGAGGCACGTCTACTGATGCTTGCGGCGCAAAATATTTTAAACCCGAAAGACGGAAAACCAGTTGTTACTCCTTCACAAGACATGGTTTTAGGAAACTACTATTTAACGATGGAACGTGAAGGTGCAGTCGGCGAAGGAATGGTGTTTAAAGATACTGATGAGGCGTTGCTGGCTTACCATAACGGTTATGTTCACCTGCATACACGTATTGCTGTCCATGCAGGTTCGCTAAAAAACGAAACGTTTACAGAAGAGCAAAATAATAAGTTGCTTGTAACGACTGTCGGAAAGTTAATCTTCAATGAAATTTTGCCGAAGTCATTCCCATATATTAATGAACCGACGCAAGAAAACATTGAAGAACGAACACCAGATAAATATTTCCTTGATAAAGGTGTGAACGTGAAAGAAGAAATTCGCAAACGCGAACTCGTTCCGCCGTTTAAGAAGAAAATTCTTGGTAACATCATTGCGGAAGTATTTAAACGTTTCAAAATTACAGAAACGTCTAAAATGCTTGACCGTATGAAAGACCTTGGCTTTAAATACTCAACAAAAGCAGGTATCACAATCGGTGTAGCTGACATTGTTGTCTTGCCGGAAAAACAAGAAATTTTAGAAGAGGCGCAAGCGAAAGTTGATACGGTATTAAAACAATTTAGACGCGGTTTAATTACGGATGAAGAGCGTTATGAACGTGTCATTTCAATTTGGAGTGCGGCAAAAGATAAAATTCAAGGCCGCTTAATGGAGTCGCTTGATAAACGAAATCCAATTTTCATGATGAGTGACTCAGGAGCCCGCGGTAACGCATCGAACTTTACGCAGCTTGCAGGTATGCGCGGATTAATGGCGAACCCAGCAGGACGTATTATCGAGCTTCCGATTAAATCTTCGTTCCGTGAAGGATTAACGGTACTTGAGTACTTTATTTCGACTCACGGAGCGCGTAAAGGTCTTGCAGATACAGCGTTAAAAACAGCTGACTCTGGTTATTTAACACGTCGTCTCGTTGACGTTGCACAAGACGTCATTATTCGTGAAGACGATTGCGGTACAGACCGCGGCACGTTAATTCGTGCGTTAAAAGACGGTACAGAAGTGATTGTGAAGCTTGAAGAGCGTCTCGTTGGACGTTACGCACGCAAAACGGTGAAACATCCGGAAACAGGCGAAGTGCTTGTGCGTGAAAATGAAATGATTACAGAAGATATCGCAAATGCTATTGTAAAAGCTGGCATTGAAGAAGTGTGGATTCGTTCGGCATTTACATGTAATACACGTCATGGTGTATGTAAAAAATGTTACGGACGCAACTTGGCAACTGGTGCAGAAGTGGAAGTTGGTGAAGCGGTTGGTATTATCGCAGCACAATCGATCGGTGAGCCGGGTACACAGCTGACAATGCGTACGTTCCACACAGGTGGGGTAGCAGGAGACGATATTACACAAGGTTTACCGCGCGTACAAGAATTGTTTGAGGCGCGTAATCCGAAAGGGCAAGCGGTCATTTCAGAAATTGATGGTGTTGTTGTGGCCGTTAATGAAACGCGTGATCGTCAACGTGAGATCGTCATCCAAGGTGAAGTCGAGACGCGTACGTATACAGCCCCTTATAGCGCACGTCTCAAAGTACAAGAAGGACAGAAGGTTGAACGTGGTCAAGAACTAACAGAAGGTTCGATTGACCCGAAAGAACTATTGAGAGTCAAAGATATGAATGCTGTTCAAGAGTACTTGTTGCGCGAAGTGCAAAAAGTATACCGCATGCAAGGGGTAGAAATTAGCGATAAACATATCGAAGTGATGGTTCGCCAAATGCTTCGAAAAGTTCGCGTCATTGACGCAGGGGATACGGACTTGTTGCCAGGAACGTTGCTTGACATCCATCAATTTACGGATGCGAATGCGAAAGTGTTGATGGAAGGGAAACGTCCAGCAACAGCTCGCCCAGTATTGCTTGGAATTACGAAAGCGTCGCTTGAAACAGACTCGTTCTTGTCTGCGGCATCATTCCAAGAAACGACACGCGTCTTAACGGATGCAGCGATCAAAGGAAAACGCGACGAATTGCTCGGATTAAAAGAGAACGTCATTATTGGTAAACTTGTTCCAGCAGGAACAGGAATGGCACGCTATCGCAAAGTAAAACCGGTCATTAAAACAACAAAAGATGAAGATGCTGTGACAACAAAATAACGGTCAACCTATTGCTAGCATCATTCGCTAGCAATAGGTTGAAAAAATATAGTTGACATAGCTCTCAGAAAGTGATAGCATAATAAAGGTGTTCCGAAAACCTGTCACTTTGGAGGATATGTTACATGTCTTATGAAAAAGTCGCACAGGCTAAACAAATTATCGTAGGAACAAAACAAACAGTACGAGCTCTGAAAGATGGAAAGGTACATGAACTTGTGATCGCAGAAGATGCGGATCAAGCGATCATTGACAAAGTGATCGAAGCTGCGAATGTAGCGAATGTGCCTGTTTATAAAGTCGACTCGATGAAAAAGCTCGGAAAAGCATGCAAAATCGATGTAGGAGCAGCGGCTGTTGCAATCATTCGTTAAAAACTGTTTTTGTGGGTTTACTACAAAAACTTTGTTTTTGCATAAAAATGAGCCACCTGGATGTGTGGGCTTGAATTTAATTGTGAAGGGAGGAAACTTACCATGCCTACAATTAACCAGCTTGTACGCAAAGGTCGTACAAAAAAGGTAGTGAAATCTAAATCACCTGCGTTAAATAAAGGGTATAACAGCTTCAAAAAAGTTCAAACAACTGTTTACTCTCCGCAAAAACGTGGAGTATGTACACGTGTAGGTACAATGACACCAAAGAAGCCAAACTCCGCGCTTCGTAAATATGCCCGTGTACGTTTATCTAACGGTATCGAGGTAACTGCTTACATCCCGGGTATCGGTCATAACTTACAAGAACACAGCGTTGTATTAATTCGCGGTGGACGTGTAAAAGACTTACCAGGGGTACGTTACCACATCGTTCGCGGTGCTTTAGATACTGCAGGTGTAGCGAACCGTATGCAAGGTCGTTCAAAATACGGTGCGAAAAAACCAAAAGCAGCTAAGAAATAACATGCATCATTTTTCGCTGATTTTTACTGAAAGGAGGAAAAACTATGCCACGTAAAGGTCCGGTTCCTAAACGAGATGTGTTACCAGATCCAATTTACAATTCAAAGCTAGTTACACGTTTAATCAACAAAATTATGATTGACGGTAAAAGAGGTAAAGCGCAAAAAATTCTTTACACAGCGTTCGATATCATTCGTGAGCGCACAGGTAAAGATCCAATGGAAGTGTTTGAGCAAGCGTTGAAAAACGTTATGCCAGTTCTTGAAGTTCGCGCACGCCGTGTTGGTGGTGCAAACTATCAAGTTCCTGTTGAGGTGCGCCCAGAGCGCCGTACAACATTAGGTCTTCGCTGGATCGTTAACTACGCTCGTCTTCGTGGAGAAAAAACGATGGAAGAGCGTTTAGCGAACGAAATCATGGATGCTGCAAACAACACAGGTGCAGCTGTGAAAAAACGCGAAGATACACACAAAATGGCAGAAGCAAACAAAGCGTTTGCACACTATCGTTGGTAATTTTTTCGTTAAATTAAGAATAGGTGAGAGCGATGCGGTTGAAACTAAAAAAGCATGCCCATCGCTCATTCGCCTATATTCCTATATGTAAATTAAATTACGATACTTCATTATAAGGAAGGAGAAAAAATCCATATGGCAAGACAGTTCTCCTTAGAAAACACTCGCAATATTGGAATCATGGCCCATATTGACGCCGGTAAAACAACAACGACAGAGCGTATTCTTTTCTACACAGGACGCGTTCATAAAATCGGTGAAGTTCATGAGGGCGCAGCAACGATGGACTGGATGGAGCAAGAGCAAGAGCGTGGAATTACAATTACGTCCGCGGCAACAACAGCTCAATGGAAAGGCCATCGCGTTAACATCATCGATACACCTGGACACGTCGACTTCACGGTAGAAGTTGAACGTTCATTGCGTGTATTAGACGGTGCAGTCGCGGTATTAGACGCACAATCAGGCGTAGAGCCGCAAACAGAAACAGTATGGCGCCAAGCGACTACATACGGCGTACCACGTATCGTTTTCGTCAACAAAATGGACAAGATTGGCGCAGATTTCTTATACTCTGTTAAAACGCTTCATGAACGTTTACAAGCGAATGCGCACCCTGTTCAATTACCGATTGGTGCAGAAGATCAATTTACGGGCATCATCGACCTTGTTGAAATGTGCGCGTACCATTATCACGATGAATTAGGAAAAAATATCGAGCGCATCGAGATTCCTGAAGACTATCGTGATATGGCAGAAGAATATCGCGGTAAGTTAATCGAAGCGGTTGCAGAGCTTGATGAAGAATTAATGATGAAATATTTAGAAGGGGAAGAAATTACGAATGAAGAATTAAAAGCTGCCATTCGTAAAGCGACAATTTCTGTGCAATTCTTCCCTGTATTCTGTGGTTCTGCATTCAAAAACAAAGGTGTTCAATTAATGCTTGACGGGGTTGTTGACTATTTACCATCTCCAGTCGACATTCCTGCGATCAAAGGAACTGTTCCTGATACAGAAGAAGAAACAGTTCGTGAAGCGCGCGACGATGCTCCATTTGCAGCGTTAGCGTTCAAAATTATGACAGACCCTTACGTTGGTAAGTTGACGTTCTTCCGCGTATACTCAGGTACATTAAACTCTGGTTCTTACGTGTTGAACTCAACAAAACGTAAGCGTGAACGTATCGGTCGTATTCTACAAATGCACGCAAACCACCGCGAAGAAATTGCACAAGTTTATGCGGGTGACATTGCGGCAGCTGTAGGTTTAAAAGATACAACAACTGGTGATACTTTGTGTGATGAAAAAGACCCAGTAATCTTGGAGTCTATGCAATTCCCAGAACCAGTTATTCAAATCGCGATCGAACCGAAGTCAAAAGCTGACCAAGATAAGATGAGCACAGCGTTACAAAAACTTCAAGAAGAAGACCCAACATTCCGTGCATGGACAGACCAAGAAACAGGTCAAACAATTATCGCAGGTATGGGTGAGCTTCACCTTGATATTATCGTTGACCGTATGCGTCGCGAATTTAAAGTCGAAGCGAACGTTGGTGCTCCACAAGTTGCGTACCGCGAAACATTCCGTAAGTCTGCACAAGTTGAAGGTAAATTTGTGCGCCAGTCTGGTGGTCGCGGTCAATACGGTCACGTTTGGATCGAGTTCTCGCCAAACGAAGAAGGAAAAGGCTTCGAATTCGAAAATGCGATCGTTGGTGGGGTTGTTCCGAGAGAATACATCCCTGCAATCCAAGCAGGTCTTGAAGATGCGATGCAAAACGGTGTCCTTGCTGGATATCCAGTTGTCGACATTAAAGCGAAGCTATTCGACGGTTCTTACCACGATGTTGACTCAAGCGAAATGGCGTTCAAAATCGCTGCTTCAATGGCGTTGAAAAACGCAGCAGCAAAATGTGACCCTGTATTGCTTGAGCCGATCATGAAAGTCGAAGTCATCGTCCCTGAAGAATATTTAGGTGACATTATGGGTGACATCACTTCTCGTCGCGGTCGCGTCGAAGGTATGGAAGCTCGTGGTAACGCACAAGTTGTGCGTGCAATGGTTCCACTTTCTGAAATGTTTGGATACGCAACTACATTGCGTTCAAATACACAAGGTCGCGGAACGTTCACAATGGTGTTTGACCATTATGAAGAAGTTCCGAAGAGCATTGCTGAGGAAATCATCAAAAAAAATAAAGGTGAATAATTGATTTTCTAGCATTGTTCAAGTATAAATACTTATGTAAGACTTGGAAGTGGACGTGCTGTGCACTTTCACTTCCGAGCATTCTATACTTATAAAAAAACACTAAGGAGGATATTATAATGGCTAAAGCGAAATTCGAACGCACGAAACCACACGTCAACATTGGTACAATCGGCCACGTTGACCATGGTAAAACAACTTTAACAGCTGCAATCACAACAGTTCTTGCGAAACAAGGTAAAGCAGAAGCACGCGCGTATGATCAAATCGACGCTGCTCCAGAAGAGCGCGAGCGCGGAATTACAATCTCAACTGCACACGTTGAGTATGAAACTGACAACCGTCACTATGCACACGTTGACTGCCCAGGTCACGCTGACTACGTCAAAAACATGATCACAGGTGCTGCGCAAATGGACGGCGCAATCCTTGTTGTATCTGCTGCTGACGGTCCAATGCCACAAACTCGTGAGCACATTCTTCTTTCTCGCCAAGTAGGCGTACCTTACATCGTTGTATTCTTAAACAAATGCGACATGGTAGACGACGAAGAACTTTTAGAGCTTGTTGAAATGGAAGTTCGCGATCTATTATCTGAATACGACTTCCCTGGAGACGAAGTTCCTGTAATTAAAGGTTCTGCGTTAAAAGCGCTTGAGGGAGATCCAGCTTGGGAAGGAAAAATCATCGAGCTTATGAACGCTGTTGATGAGTACATCCCAACTCCACAACGCGAAGTTGACAAACCATTCATGATGCCAGTTGAGGACGTATTCTCAATCACTGGTCGTGGTACAGTTGCTACAGGTCGCGTTGAGCGTGGTATCTTAAAAGTTGGTGACCAAGTAGAAATCATCGGTCTTTCTGAAGAGCCAAAAGCAACAACTGTTACAGGTGTTGAAATGTTCCGTAAGCTTCTTGACCAAGCTGAAGCTGGTGACAACATCGGTGCGCTTCTTCGCGGTGTTTCTCGTGACGAAGTACAACGTGGTCAAGTATTAGCGAAACCAGGAACAATCACTCCACACACAAAATTTAAAGCGCAAGTTTACGTATTAACAAAAGAAGAAGGTGGACGTCATACTCCATTCTTCTCTAACTACCGTCCACAATTCTACTTCCGTACAACGGACGTAACAGGTATCATCCAACTTCCAGAAGGCGTTGAGATGGTTATGCCTGGCGACAACATCGAAATGACAGTAGAATTAATCGCTCCAATCGCGATCGAAGAAGGTACAAAATTCTCGATCCGCGAAGGTGGACGTACAGTAGGTGCAGGTTCTGTATCTGAAATCATCGAGTAATCGATAAACGTGGTCTAGCGACAAGCTAGGCCACTTATTTTTTTGTTCCATTGAAAATAAGTTGTGAAATATGTATAATGGGAAAGGCAGTTTGTTGAGAAAAGAAATAAAAAGCTTGCATTGACCATGAATTTTATATATAATAATAAACGTTGGTCTTTGACTGCGATGAAGTGGAAGGTTGCTGACACACCCGGCCGCTTTGCCATGGCGAGTGTGAAGGAAATTTCCATGGAGAATGTCTATTTTGAAAATAGGCGAAGAAGGAGGGAAAATAATGGCAAAAGAAAAAATTCGTATTCGTTTAAAAGCGTATGATCATCGAATTCTTGATCAATCTGCTGAGAAAATTGTGGAAACTGCAAAGCGTTCAGGCGCAACTGTATCTGGACCGATTCCGTTACCAACTGAAAAAACGGTATACACGATCTTACGTGCGGTTCATAAATACAAAGATTCTCGTGAACAATTCGAAATGCGCACACATAAACGCTTAATTGACATCGTCAATCCGACTCCACAAACAGTAGATTCTTTAATGCGTTTAGACTTACCATCTGGTGTCGATATTGAAATCAAGTTGTAATTGCGATATAGGAGGTGTGAAAGATGAAAGGAATCTTAGGAAGAAAAATCGGCATGACTCAAGTGTTCGCTGAAAACGGAGATCTTATTCCTGTAACGGTCATTCAAGCTACTCCAAACGTAGTTCTTCAAAAGAAAACAGTTGAAAACGACGGTTACGAAGCGATTCAATTAGGTTTTGAAGATTTGCGTGAGAAGTTAGCGAACAAGCCTCAAAAAGGTCATGCTGCGAAGGCAAACACCACACCTAAGCGCTTCATTCGTGAAATTCGTGGTGTGAACCTTGCGGAATATGAAGTAGGTCAAGAAGTAAAAGTGGACATTTTCAACGAGGGTGAAATCGTTGACGTAACTGGTACGTCAAAAGGTAAAGGTTTCCAAGGTGTAATTAAACGCCATGGACAATCTCGCGGACCAATGGCTCACGGTTCTCGTTACCATCGTCGTCCTGGTTCAATGGGTCCAATCGCTCCAAACCGTGTATTCAAATCAAAAGAGCTTCCAGGTCGCATGGGTGGCGAGCGTGTAACAGTACAAAACTTAAAAGTTGTGAAAGTAGACCCAGAACGCAACTTAATCTTAATTAAAGGAAACGTACCAGGTCCAAACAAAGGGCTTGTTATTATTAAAAGCGCGGTTAAAGCGAAATAATTTCTTTAAGAAAGGAGGAAATACCCAATGCCAAAAGTAGCATTGTATAACCAAAACGGAGAAAACATCGGTGAAATCGAATTAAACGATGCCGTATTTGGTGTTGAACCGAACAAAAGTGTGTTATTTGAAGCGGTAATTATGCAACGTGCTTCCTTGCGTCAAGGAACTCATAAAACAAAAAATCGTGCAGAAGTAAGCGGCGGTGGTCGTAAACCATGGCGCCAAAAAGGTACTGGACGTGCTCGCCAAGGATCGATTCGTTCTCCACAATGGCGTGGCGGTGGTGTTGTATTCGGTCCAGTTCCACGCAGCTACAGCTACAAACTTCCGAAAAAAGTTCGTCGCTTAGCAATTAAATCAGCATTATCTTCAAAAGTGCTTGAAAACAACATCGTTGTATTAGACAATCTAGCACTTGAAGCACCAAAAACAAAAGAAATGGTTAAAATTTTAAACAACCTTTCTGTTGATCGCAAAGCGTTAATCGTAACAGCAGATGCGAATGAGAACGTCATTCTTTCAGCTCGCAACATTCCAGGAGTGACAGTTGTGACAGCAAGCGGAATTAACGTTCTCGATGTACTCAACCACGACAAGCTTGTCATTACAAAAGCTGCCGTGGAAAAAGTAGAGGAGGTGCTTGCATAATGAAAGATCCTCGCGATATTATTAAGCGCCCCGTCATTACTGAACGTTCAACAGAGTTAATGGGTGAGAAAAAATATACGTTCGAAGTTGATGTGAAAGCGAACAAAACAGAAGTAAAAGACGCGATCGAAGCGATCTTCGGCGTGAAAGTAGCGAAGGTCAACATTATGAACTATAAAGGAAAGTTCAAACGTGTTGGTCGTTATAGCGGATTAACAAACCGCCGCCGCAAAGCGATTGTTACGTTAACGCCAGACAGCAAAGAGATCGAACTATTTGAAGTATAAGTTTAAAAGTGAAGGAGGGAAACGGACATGGCGATTAAAAAATATAAGCCAACGTCTAACGGTCGTCGTGGTATGACGGTTTTAGACTTCTCTGAGCTTACAACAGATAAGCCGGAAAAATCGTTACTTGCGCCTTTAAAGAAAAAAGGTGGTCGTAACAACCAAGGTAAATTAACTGTTCGTCACCAAGGTGGCGGTCATAAACGTCAATATCGTATTATTGACTTCAAACGCGATAAAGATGGCATTCCAGGACGCGTTGCTACAATCGAGTACGATCCAAATCGTTCTGCGAACATCGCTTTAATTCATTACGCTGATGGTGAAAAACGTTACATCATCGCACCGAAAAACTTGCAAGTTGGTATGGAAGTTATGTCAGGTCCAGATGCGGACATTAAAGTAGGTAACGCATTACCTTTAGCAAACATTCCAGTCGGTACAGTTATTCATAATATCGAATTAAAACCTGGTAAAGGCGGACAATTAGTACGCGCTGCAGGTACATCTGCACAAGTGCTTGGTAAAGAAGGTAAATACGTACTTGTTCGTTTATCTTCAGGTGAAGTTCGTATGATTTTGGCAACTTGCCGTGCGACAGTCGGTCAAGTTGGTAACGAACAACATGAGCTTGTGAACATCGGTAAAGCTGGACGCGCTCGTTGGTTAGGCATTCGTCCAACAGTTCGCGGTTCTGTTATGAACCCTGTTGATCACCCACATGGTGGTGGTGAAGGTAAAGCACCAATCGGACGTAAGTCTCCAATGACTCCATGGGGTAAACCAACGCTTGGATTCAAAACGCGTAAGAAGAAAAATAAATCCGATAAATTTATCGTACGTCGTCGTAAAAAATAACGGGGTTGAGCTACGGTTCAAAAGAACCGTAGAGCAATCACGAAAGGAGGTTCACTTATGGGTCGCAGCTTGAAAAAAGGTCCTTTTTGTGATGATCATTTAATGAAAAAAATCGAGAAATTGAATGAAACTGGACAAAAACAAGTGATCAAAACATGGTCTCGTCGTTCGACAATTTTCCCACAATTCATCGGTCACACAATCGCTGTTTACGATGGTCGTAAACACGTTCCAGTTTACATCACAGAGGACATGGTCGGTCATAAGCTCGGTGAGTTCGCGCCAACGCGCACATACAAAGGTCACGCTGCTGATGACAAGAAAACAAAACGTTAATATGAGAGGAGGCTTCATTTATGCAAGCTAAAGCTGTTGCTAGAACGGTTCGAATTGCTCCTCGTAAAGCTCGTTTAGTTATTGATTTAATTCGAGGAAAGCAAGTGAGTGAAGCAGTTGCGATTCTTCGCCATACGCCAAAAGCTGCTTCTCCAATTATCGAGAAAGTATTAAAATCTGCAGTTGCAAATGCAGAGCATAACTATGACATGGACGTTAACAAGCTCGTTGTTACGGAAGCTTATGTGAACGAAGGACCAACATTGAAACGTTTCCGTCCTCGTGCACAAGGTCGTGCGAGCGCAATTAACAAACGCACAAGTCATATCACGATCGTCGTTTCAGAAAAGAAGGAGGGATAATCAGTGGGTCAAAAGGTAAATCCAATCGGTCTTCGCATCGGTATTATCCGTGATTGGGAATCAAGATGGTACGCTGAAAAAGATTATGCGGACCTTTTACACGAAGATCTTAAAATTCGCGAATACCTCACAAAGCGCTTAAGCGATGCAGCTGTTTCTCGCATTGAGATCGAGCGTGCAGCAAACCGTGTAAATATCACAATCCATACAGCGAAACCAGGAATGGTTATCGGTAAAGGTGGATCTGAAGTTGAAGCGCTTCGTAAAGCGTTAAACGAATTAACTGGCAAACGCGTTCATATCAACATCGTTGAAATCAAAAAGCCAGACTTAGAAGCAAAACTTGTTGCGGAAAATATCGCGCGTCAAATTGAAAACCGCGTATCATTCCGTCGTGCGCAAAAGCAAGCAATCCAACGCACAATGCGCGCAGGTGCAAAAGGAATTAAAACAATGGTATCTGGTCGTTTAGGTGGAGCAGATATCGCTCGCTCAGAACATTACAGCGAAGGAACAGTTCCACTTCATACTCTTCGCGCTGACATTGACTATGCGACAGCAGAAGCGGACACAACATACGGAAAAATCGGCGTGAAAGTATGGATTTATCGTGGAGAGGTCCTTCCTACGAAAAAGAAAACTGAGGAAGGAGGAAATTAATCATGTTAATGCCAAAACGCGTAAAATATCGTCGTGAACATCGCGGTCGCATGAAAGGTCGCGCGAAAGGCGGTACAGAAGTACATTTTGGTGAATACGGCTTACAAGCGTTAGAGCCAGCATGGATCACAAACCGTCAAATCGAGGCTGCTCGTCGTGCGATGACTCGTTACATGAGACGTGGCGGTAAAGTATGGATTAAAATTTTCCCTTCAAAACCATATACAGCGAAACCACTTGAAGTGCGCATGGGTTCCGGTAAAGGTGCTCCTGAAGGTTGGGTAGCTGTTGTGAAACCTGGTAAAGTTATGTTTGAAATTGCGGGAGTTTCTGAAGAAGTAGCTCGTGAAGCGTTGCGCCTTGCTTCTCACAAACTTCCAATCAAATGCAAATTCGTAAAACGTGAAGAAATTGGTGGTGAATCAAATGAAAGCTAAAGAAATTCGTGAACTTACCACTGCCGAGATTGAACAAAAAATTAAAGCGTTGAAAGAAGAGTTATTCAACCTTCGCTTCCAATTGGCAACAGGTCAATTAGAGAATACAGCTCGTATTCGTGAAGTACGCAAAGCGATTGCGCGTATGAAAACTGTGATTCGCGAAAGAGAGATCGCTGCTAATAAATAATTGATATCGAGAGGAGGTTCGCACAATGAGTGAACGCAACAATCGTAAAGTTCTCGTCGGCCGTGTTGTTTCCGATAAAATGGATAAAACAATTACGGTTCTTGTAGAAACTTATAAAAAGCATCCTCTTTACGGCAAGCGCGTAAAGTATTCGAAAAAATATAAAGCACATGACGAAAACAACGTAGCAAAAGTGGGCGACATCGTAAAAATTATGGAAACACGTCCTCTTTCTGCGACAAAACGTTTCCGTCTTGTTGAAGTAGTTGAAAAAGCTGTTATCGTTTAATTAATATTGTTCGGGATGATGGATACAAATCCGAAAGGAGGTTTCGTCAATGATTCAACAAGAAACTCGTATGAAAGTTGCTGATAACTCTGGTGCACGTGAAGTGCTTGTCATTAAAGTGCTAGGTGGTTCTGGTCGTCGTTATGCGAACGTGGGCGACATCGTTGTGGTGACAGTTAAAGATGCAACACCAGGTGGCGTTGTTAAAAAAGGTCAAGTTGCTAAAGCGGTCGTCGTTCGTACAAAACGTGGCGTACGCCGTGCAGACGGTTCTTACATCCGCTTTGATGAAAATGCTTGCGTAATCATTCGTGATGACAAGAGCCCACGTGGTACGCGTATTTTCGGACCAGTTGCTCGCGAATTACGTGAAAAAGACTTTATGAAAATCGTTTCTTTAGCTCCAGAAGTGATTTAATGAAAAGGAAAAGCCTTTTAAGGAGGTGCGATTCAGATGCATGTAAAAAAAGGTGATAAAGTACAAGTGATCTCTGGTAAAGATAAAGGAAAACAAGGCGTTATTCTTGCTGCGTTTCCAAAGAAAAACCGAGTGCTTGTTGAAGGTGTAAACATCGTGAAAAAACACGTAAAACCTTCTCAAGCAAATCCACAAGGCGGCATCATCAGCCAAGAGGCGCCAATCCACGTATCAAACGTAATGCCTCTTGATCCAAAAACAGGATTACCAACTCGTGTTGGATACAAAGTAGTTGACGGTAAAAAAGTTCGCTATGCGAAACGTTCTGGTGAAATTTTAGACAAATAATGAAGTGACTGAGGAAGGGAGGTACTCAAATGAACCGCCTTAAAGAAAAGTATTTGAAAGAAGTTGTTCCTGCTCTGATGAGCAAGTTTAACTATAAATCTGTGATGCAAGTTCCGAAAATCGAAAAAATCGTCATCAACATGGGTGTTGGTGATGCGGTACAAAACGCAAAAGCGTTAGATAACGCAGTAGAAGAACTCGCGTTAATTTCTGGTCAAAAACCAGTTGTTACACGTGCGAAAAAATCAATCGCTGGCTTCCGCCTTCGTGAAGGAATGCCAATCGGTGCGAAAGTAACGCTTCGCGGTGAGCGTATGTACGAGTTCTTTGATAAGCTCGTTTCCGTTTCTTTACCGCGTGTTCGCGACTTCCGTGGCGTTTCTAAAAAATCGTTCGACGGACGCGGAAACTACACATTAGGTGTAAAAGAACAATTAATTTTTCCTGAAATTGATTACGATAAAGTAAACAAAGTTCGCGGTATGGATATCGTGATCGTTACAACTGCGAAAACAGACGAGGAAGCTCGTGAATTACTTGCATTGCTCGGTATGCCATTCCAAAAATAATCATTCCCATTCGTAAAAAGAGGGAGGCGAAAACGTGGCTAAAAAATCAATGATCGCGAAACAAAAACGCACACCAAAGTTTAAAGTGCAAGCGTACACTCGTTGTGAACGTTGTGGACGTCCGCACTCTGTATATCGCAAATTTAAACTTTGCCGTATTTGTTTCCGTGAATTAGCGTATAAAGGTCAAATTCCTGGTGTGAAAAAAGCAAGCTGGTAATAAACCCATGAGTTGGGAAGGAGGTAAAACATAATGGTGATGACAGATCCAATTGCAGATATGCTTACTCGCATTCGTAATGCGAACATGGTGCGTCACGAGAAACTTGAAGTTCCTGCTTCAAAAATTAAAAAGGAAATCGCTGAAATTTTAAAGCGTGAAGGTTTCATTCGTGATGTCGAATACATTGAAGATAACAAACAAGGTATTCTTCGTATTTTCTTAAAGTACGGTCCAAATAACGAGCGTGTAATTACAGGCCTTAAACGTATTAGCAAACCTGGTTTACGCGTATATGCAAAAGCTGACGAAGTACCGCGCGTATTGAACGGTTTAGGAATCGCAATTCTTTCAACATCTCAAGGTATTTTAACTGACAAAGAAGCACGTCAAAAACGTACTGGCGGCGAAGTGTTAGCATACATTTGGTAATTATTTTGCAACGAATGGAGGTGTAGTACATGTCACGTGTTGGTAAAAAACCATTGGAAATTCCAGCTGGTGTTACAGTTACATTAGACGGTAACACAGTTACTGTAAAAGGTCCGAAAGGTGAACTTACTCGTACGTTCCATCCAGATATGGTCATTAAAGTAGAAGGTAATGTTTTAACAGTTGAGCGTCCAAGCGATGAGAAGCATCATCGTGCGCTTCACGGAACGACTCGCAGCTTGCTCGCAAACATGGTTGAAGGTGTTTCAAAAGGCTATGAGCGTGCTCTTGAACTTGTCGGTGTCGGTTACCGTGCAACAAAACAAGGCAAAAAGCTTGTATTAAGCGTTGGATACTCTCATCCTGTTGAAATCGAGCCTGAAGAAGGACTTGAAATCGAAGTTCCTTCACAAACAAAAATTATCGTTAAAGGTGCGGACAAACAACGTGTTGGTGAATTAGCAGCAAACATTCGTGCCGTTCGTTCACCAGAACCTTACAAAGGAAAAGGTATTCGTTACGAAGGCGAAGTTGTGCGCCGTAAAGAAGGTAAAACAGGTAAGAAATAATGCTGCTTAGGTAAATGAAAGGAGTGACACGAATGATCACTAAGCTTGATAAAAATGCAGTTCGCAAACAAAGACACGCTCGTGTTCGTCGTAAAGTAGTAGGAACTGCGGAACGTCCACG
Source organism: Anoxybacillus ayderensis (assembly GCF_013761015.1). NCBI lineage: Bacteria > Bacillati > Bacillota > Bacilli > Caryophanales > Anoxybacillaceae > Anoxybacillus > Anoxybacillus ayderensis. The sequence goes on along the minus strand of NZ_JACDUV010000009.1, from coordinate 16,171 downwards.
CTTAAATGTGTTCCGTTCAAACAAACACATTTACGCGCAAATTATCGACGATATGAAAGCAGTGACGCTTGTTAGCGCGTCAACTTTAGATAAAGAATTCGACTTAGAATCAACAGGCAATGTTGAAGCAGCTCAAAAAGTGGGCGAGTTAATTGCTAAACGTGCACTTGAAAAAGGCATTACATCGGTTGTATTTGACCGTGGCGGATATTTATATCATGGACGTGTTAAAGCACTTGCAGACGCTGCTCGTGAAGCTGGATTACAATTCTAATTAAGAAGGAGGGACAGAGATGCGTCGCATTGATCCAAATAAACTTGAACTAGAAGAACGCGTTGTTGCCGTTAACCGCGTAGCTAAAGTAGTAAAAGGTGGACGTCGTTTCCGTTTCGCTGCGTTAGTCGTTGTTGGTGACAAAAACGGTCATGTCGGATTTGGAACTGGAAAAGCTCAAGAAGTTCCAGATGCAATTCGCAAAGCGATTGAAGACGCGAAGAAAAATTTAATTACTGTACCGATCGTTGGTACAACAATTCCACATGAAGTGATCGGACATTTCGGTGCAGGTCAAATCATTTTAAAACCAGCATCTGAAGGTACAGGAGTTATCGCTGGTGGTCCTGCCCGTGCGGTATTAGAGTTAGCAGGTGTTAGCGATATTTTATCGAAGTCAATCGGTTCCAACACACCAATTAACATGGTGCGCGCAACAATCGACGGTTTGAAACAATTGAAACGTGCCGAAGAAGTAGCAAAATTGCGCGGTAAAACAGTTGAGGAACTGTTAGGATAAGGGAGGGAAAAATGATGGCGAAAAAATTAGCAATTACCCTCACTCGCAGCGTAATCGGTCGTCCGCAAGACCAACGCGTGACGGTTAAAACATTAGGTTTACGAAAATTGCATCAAACAGTTGTTCATAACGACAATCCAGCCATTCGTGGAATGATTAATAAAGTTTCTCACCTTGTAACAGTAAAAGAATTAGAAGAATAAGGAGGTGCCTCGGCATGAAGCTACATGAATTGCAACCAGCACCGGGTTCCCGTAAAGAACGCAACCGTGTTGGTCGTGGTATTGGCTCTGGTAACGGAAAAACTTCTGGTAAAGGACATAAAGGGCAAAACGCTCGCTCTGGCGGCGGTGTACGCATCGGCTTCGAAGGTGGTCAAACACCTTTATTCCGTCGTTTACCAAAACGCGGCTTTACAAACATCCATCGTAAAGAATATGCGATCGTTAACCTTGAAGTATTAAATCGCTTTGAAGACGGTACGGAAGTCACACCAGAATTATTGCTTGAAACAGGCGTAGTAAGCAAATTAAAAGCAGGCATCAAAGTTCTTGGTGATGGTGAGCTTACGAAAAAATTAACAGTAAAAGCTCATAAATTCTCTGCTTCTGCAAAAGAAGCGATCGAAGCTGCTGGCGGTACAACTGAGGTGATTTAATGTTTCGAACAATCTCCAATTTTATGCGCGTGGGTGATATAAGAAGAAAAATTATGTTCACCCTTCTTATGTTCATTGTATTTCGCATCGGTACGTTTATTCCCGTGCCGGGCGTAAATGCAGATGTGTTAAAAATGCAAGATCAGTTCAACGCTTTTGGCGTGTTGAACACGTTTGGTGGTGGCGCCTTAAAAAACTTTTCTATTTTTGCGATGGGCGTCATGCCATACATTACGGCATCCATCATCGTACAACTATTGCAGATGGATGTTGTTCCTAAATTTACGGAATGGTCGAAACAAGGAGAAGTGGGCCGCCGTAAACTCGCTCAGTTTACTCGCTATTTCACAATTGTGCTTGGGTTTATCCAAGCGTTCGCTATGTCTTATGGTTTCCATAATATGTCCGGAGGCGTGCTTATTAAAAATCCAGGCATTCCGACATATTTGCTTATTGCGCTCGTTTTAACAGCAGGAACAGCTTTTTTAATGTGGCTCGGTGAGCAAATTACAGCTAAAGGTGTTGGGAACGGTATTTCTGTATTAATTTTTGCAGGAATTGTATCAGGGATCCCAACAACGCTTAACCAAATTTACGTCCAACAGTTTGAAAATGCTGGCGATCAGCTATTTTTACGCATCGTTACAGTATTGTTAGTCGCTTTAGCTGTTGTTGCAGTTATTGTTGGCGTTATTTATATGCAACAAGCGTTTCGAAAAATCCCGATTCAGTATGCAAAGCGATTAGAAGGACGTAGTCCAGTAGGTGGTCATTCGACACACATTCCGTTAAAAGTGAATCCGGCAGGTGTCATTCCGGTTATTTTCGCGGTGTCGTTTATTATTACTCCACCGACGATTGCATCGTTTTTCGGCTCGAATGATGTAACATTGTGGATTAAGAAGGTTTTTGACTACACGCAACCAGTTGGTATGATCATATACGTCGCTTTAATTGTTGCCTTTACGTATTTTTATGCGTTTGTTCAAGTCAATCCAGAACAAATGGCGGACAATTTGAAAAAGCAAGGTGGTTACATTCCAGGCATTCGTCCAGGAAAGAACACGCAAGAATTCATTACACGCGTTTTATATCGATTAACTTTCGTCGGAGCTCTATTTTTAGCAGCAATCGCTGTTCTTCCTGTCTTCTTTATCGAGTTCGCTAAACTACCGCCTTCTGCTCAAATTGGAGGAACGAGCTTGCTGATCGTCGTCGGTGTTGCTTTAGAGACGATGAAGCAGCTAGAAAGCCAATTAGTGAAGCGCCATTATAAAGGCTTTATTAAATAAAAAGAGGTGTTGGGAATTTTATTCCCTCTACCTCATATAGAGCTGAGGGGGAGAAATTGATGAATTTAGTATTAATGGGACTGCCGGGCGCTGGAAAAGGGACGCAGGCAGAGAAAATTGTTGAGAAATACAAAATTCCTCACATTTCTACTGGGGATATGTTTCGAGCAGCGATGAAAGAAGGAACAGAGCTCGGTTTACAGGCGAAATCATATATGGATCGCGGCGATCTTGTTCCGGATGAAGTGACGATCGGCATTGTTCGTGAACGATTAAGCAAAGATGATTGCCAAAACGGATTTTTGCTTGATGGATTTCCGCGAACAGTCGCTCAAGCTGAAGCGTTGGAGACTCTTCTTCAACAATTAAATCGTTCCATTGATTATGTGATTAACATTGAAGTAGATAAAAACATTTTAATGGAACGTTTAACGGGCAGACGCATTTGTAAAGAATGTGGCGCAACGTATCATCTCGTGTTCAATCCACCAGCAAAAGCAGGCGTTTGCGATAAATGCGGTGGCGAGTTGTATCAACGTGCAGATGATAACGAAGCGACAGTAGCCAATCGCCTTGAAGTCAATATGAAGCAAGCGCAACCGTTGCTTGATTTTTATGCAGCGAAAGGGTACTTGCGCAATATTAATGGACAACAACATATTGATCAAGTGTTTGCTGACATTTGTGAATTACTTGGGGGCTTAAAATAATGATCATTTGCAAAACCCCACGCGAAATCGAAATTATGCGTGAAGCTGGCCGAATTGTTGCCTTAACTCATCAAGAACTACAAAAATATATTGAGCCAGGCATAACAACGAAAGAGCTCGATCATATTGCGGAAACGTTCATTCGCAAACATGATGCAATTCCTTCGTTTAAAGGATATAATGGATTCCGTGGGAGCATTTGTACATCGGTAAATGAAGAGCTCGTTCACGGTATTCCGGGAGACCGTGTGCTTCGCGAAGGAGATATTATTAGCATCGATATTGGCGCGAAATATAACGGATATCATGGCGATTCGGCTTGGACATATCCAGTCGGAGCCATTTCCGAAGAGGCGAAAAAGCTGTTAGAAGTGACAGAACAGTCATTGTATCGCGGATTGGAAGAAGCGAAACCTGGCGCACGGTTAACGAACATTTCTCATGCGATCCAAACGTACGTTGAGGCGCATAACTTTTCTGTTGTGCGTGAGTATGTTGGACATGGAATTGGTCAAGACTTACATGAAGATCCGCAAATCCCACATTACGGTCCGCCAAATAAAGGGCCGCGGTTAAAGCCAGGCATGGTTCTGTGCATTGAACCGATGGTGAATGCAGGAACCCGTTATGTTCGCACGTTAGAAGATAATTGGACGGTCGTCACAGTAGATGGCAAACTATGTGCTCATTTTGAGCATACGATCGCTATTACTGAGACGGGGTATGAAATTTTAACAACACTTTGAACGCTTTAACCTTCTTTGCGGATGCGCATCGTAAGCTTTAAACTGGTCGTGTTAGTTGAACATGTTACTCATTTCAAAAAAGAAGGGAGAGCCGTTCAATGGCGAAAGACGATGTAATTGAAGTGGAAGGTACAGTCGTTGAAACGTTGCCAAATGCGATGTTCCGAGTGGAACTTGAAAACGGTCATACCGTTTTAGCTCACGTTTCAGGTAAAATTCGCATGCATTTTATTCGTATTTTACCAGGTGATAAAGTGACAGTTGAATTGTCACCTTACGATTTAACACGTGGAAGAATTACGTATCGATATAAATAACACTCCGCACGAACAAGGAGGTAAGTTCACATGAAGGTTAGACCATCTGTAAAACCGATTTGCGAAAAATGCAAAGTCATTCGCAGACGCGGAAAAGTTATGGTTATTTGTGAAAATCCAAAGCATAAGCAAAAACAAGGATAAAACTTGAGGAGGTGTACAAATTATGGCACGTATTGCAGGTGTAGATATTCCTCGTGACAAACGTGTAGTCATTTCATTAACATACATTTACGGAATCGGTAAAGCAACTGCACAAAAAATCTTAGCAGAAGCTGGCGTATCTGAAGACACTCGCGTTCGCGACTTAACAGAAGAAGAATTAGGTAAAATTCGTGAAATCGTAGATCGCTTAAAAGTAGAAGGAGATCTTCGTCGTGAAGTATCTTTAAACATTAAACGTTTAATGGAGATCGGTTGCTACCGTGGTCTTCGTCATCGTCGCGGATTGCCAGTTCGTGGCCAAAATACGAAAAACAATGCTCGTACACGTAAAGGTCCACGTCGTACAGTAGCGAATAAGAAAAAATAATTAAGTAAAGGAGGTTCATGAACGAATGGCACGTAAAACGAATACGCGTAAACGTCGTGTAAAAAAGAATATTGAATCTGGTATCGCTCATATCCGTTCGACTTTTAACAACACAATCGTCACAATTACAGACGTTCATGGAAATGCAATTTCTTGGTCAAGTGCAGGTGCGTTAGGTTTCAAAGGTTCTCGTAAATCTACTCCGTTCGCTGCACAAATGGCTGCAGAAACTGCTGCAAAAGCATCAATGGAGCATGGCATGAAAACTGTTGAAGTAAACGTAAAAGGTCCGGGTGCTGGTCGTGAAGCAGCAATTCGTGCACTTCAAGCGGCTGGATTAGAAATTACAGCAATTAAAGATGTTACACCGGTTCCACATAACGGATGCCGTCCGCCAAAACGTCGTCGTGTTTAATTTCTCTGTATAGAATTTGCGTATGTGTCAATAATGGGATATAGTCATTCTTATACAGGGAAATGAAAAACAGTTGTTGTGCACATTCGGGAACTTATTCATGGGGGAATTTCGATTGAGCTGTCATCGGTTTAATCGGGGTTTCGACGTTTTGAAGGAGGGTTAAAGGAATGCTAGAAATTGAAAAGCCGAAAATCGAAACGGTTGAAATCAGCGAGGATGCCAAATATGGCAAATTCGTCGTTGAACCACTTGAGCGTGGATATGGTACAAATTTGGGTAACTCCTTACGACTTATCCTGTTATCCTCACTCCCTGGTGCCGCTGTAACATCTGTTCAAATAGACGGTGTATTGCACGAGTTTTCAACAATTGATGGCGTCGTGGAAGATGTAACAACGATCATTTTAAACATTAAGAAGCTAGCGCTAAAAATTTATTCGGACGAAGAAAAGACGCTTGAGATTGATGTACAGGGTGAAGGAGTCGTTACAGCTGCTGATATTACTCACGATAGCGATGTAGAAATTCTCAACCCTGACCTTCATATTGCGACATTAGCAAAAGACGGTCGTTTACGGATGAGAATGACGGCAAAACGTGGACGTGGGTATACGCCAGCTGATGCTAATAAGCGCGAGGATCAACCGATAGGTGTTATCCCGATCGATTCCATTTATACGCCGGTATCGCGCGTATCATACCAAGTCGAAAATACGCGCGTCGGTCAAATGACAAACTACGACAAATTAACGATCGACGTGTGGACAGATGGTAGCATCGGCCCGAAAGAAGCAATCTCACTAGGGGCAAAAATTTTAACGGAGCACTTAAACATTTTTGTGAACTTAACAGATGAGGCGCAACACGCTGAAATCATGATCGAAAAAGAAGAAGATCAAAAAGAAAAAGTGCTCGAGATGACAATTGAAGAGCTTGATCTTTCTGTTCGTTCGTACAACTGCTTAAAGCGTGCTGGCATTAATACAGTGCAAGAGCTTGCGCAAAAAACGGAAGAAGATATGATGAAAGTGCGCAACTTAGGCCGCAAGTCGCTTGAAGAAGTAAAAGCGAAGTTAGAAGAGCTAGGATTAAGCTTACGTAAAGATGACTAGTTAAGCGTTCGGTTAACTAGGCATTTTCATGTTAAAAGTGAAATAAAGGAGGGACATCACATGTCTTACAGAAAATTAGGACGCACAAGCTCTCAACGTAAAGCGTTGCTTCGTGACTTAGTGACAGACTTAATCATTAATGAGCGAATTGAAACAACAGAAGCTCGTGCAAAAGAATTGCGTTCTGTTGTAGAAAAAATGATTACATTAGGAAAACGTGGCGATTTGCATGCACGTCGTCAAGCTGCGGCATTCGTTCGCAAAGAAGTAGCAAACACAGAAACAGGTCAAGATGCGATTCAAAAATTGTTTAGCGACATCGCACCTCGTTACCAAGACCGTCAAGGTGGCTACACACGCATTATGAAACTTGGACCACGCCGCGGTGACGGTGCGCCAATGGTAATTATTGAACTAGTTTAATACGTTTTTATAAGGGCGAGACAGTTTTTGAACTGGATCTATGCCCTTTTTTTGTTTTCTTTTTTGTAGTAGAGTAGAGAGTAAGAACATTCAGAAGAGATGAGGAGAGAGTCGTGGAAGTTGCAGTACGTGTGGACGATGTAAGTTTTCAATACGCAAATGAACAAACGTATGCTCTACAAAACATATCGTTTCAAGTGTATAAAGGTGAATGGGTAACAATTGTCGGGCATAATGGATCAGGTAAATCAACATTAGCGAAGTTGTTAATTGGTTTATTGCCACCGACAAGTGGAACGATTCATGTATGTGGAATACCATTAAATGAAGAAACGATATGGGACGTACGTGAGCAATTAGGCATTGTATTTCAAAATCCAGACAACCAGTTTGTTGGAACGACGGTTCAAGATGACGTTGCTTTCGGTCTTGAAAATAGAGGGATACAAAAAGAGGAAATGAAAAAACGCATAAACGAAGCGTTAAAAAAAGTAAAAATGGAAGATTTCATTCATCATGAGCCGCATCGCTTGTCAGGTGGACAAAAACAACGCGTCGCCATTGCAAGCGCCATTGCCCTTCAGCCGAATGTCATCATCTTAGATGAGGCGACATCCATGCTTGACCCCAGCGGGAAAAAAGAAGTTCTTCATGTGATGCAGTCGCTTCGTCGCGAACACGATATGACGGTTATTTCGATTACTCATGATTTAAATGAAGTCGCAAAAGCAGATCGGGTTATTGTGATGAATAAAGGAAAAATTGTGCTCGAAGGAACGCCTGCACATATTTTTTCATACGGGGAGAAGTTAGAAGAGATGGGGTTAGACTTACCATTCTCGCTACAACTAAGTCGACGATTGAAGAACAATGGCATTCCAATGACAGCTGATCATTTAACAATGGAGGGGTTGGTGAGTGAATTATGGACATTGTATTCCACGATGTCGAACATCGTTACCAAATAAATACCCCTTTCGAGAAGCGAGCGTTGTACGATATTCATGTTGATATTCGCAGCGGCTCATATGTAGCGGTAATCGGTCATACAGGGTCGGGCAAGTCTACCCTTTTACAACATTTCAATGGTTTACTTCAACCGACAAAAGGAACCGTCCACCTTGGCGATTATACAATTGTAGCGGGAAAAAAAGAAAAACATTTAAAGCCTTTACGGAAAAAAGTAGGCATTGTTTTTCAATTCCCTGAACATCAATTGTTTGAAGAAACAGTAGAAAAAGATATTTGCTTTGGACCGATGAATTTCGGCATGTCAGAACAAGAAGCAAAAGCTCGTGTTGGCGAGTGGTTAGCGCTTGTTGGATTGCCGGAAGAAGTGCGACATAAATCTCCATTTGCTTTAAGCGGCGGACAAATGCGCCGCGTAGCGATCGCAGGTGTGTTAGCCATGGAGCCGGAAGTGCTTGTGTTAGATGAACCTACGGCAGGATTAGACCCTCGCGGACGAAAAGAAATGATGGATATGTTCGCAAACCTTCAGCGGCAAAAAAAGATGACCATTGTACTTGTGACACATAGCATGGAAGAGGCAGCACGTTACGCGGATGATATTATTATTATGCATCGAGGAACGATCGTTCGAAGAGGGACACCAGAACAAATTTTCCGTAACGTCGATGATTTAATACATCTTGGATTAGATGTCCCTGAGACAGTTTTGTTTCAGCGGGCAATCGAACAAAAATTCGGGATACAATTTCCAGAACCATGTTTGACGATAGAAGACGTCGAACGATCTTTACAAACGTTATTTACTAGGGTGAAGCGTATATGATGAACGGTATGATTATCGGAAAATATGTTCCTGGGGATTCTTTTATTCATCGGCTCGATCCACGTACAAAACTGTTGCTCATGTTTATTTATGTGTTTATCGTATTTCTTGCAAACAACGGATGGACGTATGGAATATTGACTTTGTTTACATGCCTTTTGTTGTTTTTATCACGCATTCCTTTTTCATTTATGATTAGAGGGTTAAAACCTGTTTTGTGGGTCATTGTATTTACTTTTTTTCTCCATGTGCTATTAACAAAAGAAGGACATATCGTTTTTCAATGGCTTGGCATGGAAGTGTACGATAAAGCGATTCAACAAGGGGCGTTTATTTCTTTACGCTTTTTGCTCCTTATTGTCGTCACAACGCTATTGACGTTAACAACAACGCCGATTGAAGTGACAGATGGGATGGAGTCGTTACTTTCGCCGTTAAAAAAATGGAATGTACCTGTTCATGAACTAGCGCTCATGATGTCGATTTCTCTTCGTTTTATTCCGACGTTAATGGAAGAAACCGAAAAAATTATGAAAGCTCAAACCGCTCGTGGTGTCGATTTTTCGAGCGGTCCGTTACAAGAACGAATGAAAGCGATGACGGCGTTGCTCGTTCCGCTATTTATTAGCGCATTTAAAAGAGCAGAAGAGCTAGCTGTCGCGATGGAAGTACGTGGATATCGTAGTAGTCAAAATCGAACAAAATGGCGCGAGTTGACGTGGGGACGAATAGATACGGCTTTTATGCTTTTCATCGGCTTATTGGCTATTGCGTTATGGTTACTTCGTTCATGAGAAGGAGCGAAAATCATGAGAAGAATAAAATGTACCATTGCATATGATGGTACGCATTTTGCTGGATATCAAATTCAACAACAAAAACGAACGGTGCAGGGAGAACTAGAGCATGCACTTTCCATCATTCATAAAGGGCAATTTGTTCGCGTATATGCGTCAGGAAGAACGGATGCAACGGTTCATGCATATGGACAAGTGATTCACTTTGATACGCCGCTTGCGATTCCAGATGAAAAATGGCCAAAGGCGTTAAATGCTCTTCTCCCGGATGACGTCATTGTCAAAGAAGCAAGTGAAGTACCCCCTTCTTTTCATGCCCGATTTAGCGTGAAAAAGAAAGAATATCGTTACCGCGTCTGGATAGGAGAGAAAAACGTATTTTTACGCCATTATGTATATCACTATCCGTACAAGCTTCATGTCACGGCGATGAACGAAGCGCTTCGTTATGTGATCGGGACGCATGATTTCACAAGTTTTTGTTCGGCAAAAACGGAAATTGACGATAAAGTTCGTACCATTTATGAAGCGGAAGTGATTCAAGAAGGAGAAGAGCTAATCTTCCGTCTTGTTGGAAACGGCTTTTTGTACAATATGGTTCGCATTATTGTTGGAACAGTGCTAGAAGTTGGGCGCGGGGAACGACGTGCTGAAGAGATGAAAACGATTTTGCAACAAAAAAATCGAAGTGCTGCGGGGAAGACGGCTCCAGGTCACGGCCTATATTTATGGCACGTTTCTTATGACAACTAATCCAGGTGTAACATTTTCTTGACATTAGGTTATGAAAGAGATATTATATCATATGGTATGTATTTTAAACCCACGATTAGCCCCGGAAATTAATCGTGTTGAAATAAATATCGCTTGTTTATTTTTTATTTTAGGAGGGAAAACAAATGCGTACGTATATGGCGAAGCCAAATGAAGTAGAACGTAAATGGTACGTTGTTGATGCAGAAGGCAAAACGTTAGGACGTCTTGCTAGCGAAGTTGCTGCAATTTTGCGCGGTAAACATAAACCAACTTACACACCGCATGTTGACACAGGTGATCATGTGATCATCATCAACGCAGAAAAAGTTGAATTAACAGGTAAAAAATTAACAAACAAATTATACTATCGCCACAGCTTACATCCAGGTGGGTTAAAAGTAAGAACAGCTCTTGAAATGCGCACAAATTACCCAGAGCAAATGCTTGAAAAAGCAATTCGCGGCATGCTTCCAAAAGGTAGCCTTGGTCGTCAAATGTTCAAAAAATTGCACGTTTATCGCGGAAGTGAACATCCGCATCAAGCACAAAAACCAGAAGTTTATGAACTTCGCGGATAATTGATTAAAGGAGGGCATTATTTTGGCACAGGTACAATACTACGGCACAGGCCGTCGCAAAAGTTCAGTTGCGCGCGTGCGTCTCGTTCCAGGTGAAGGACGCATTATCGTAAATGGTCGTGACATTCGTGACTACGTTCCATATGAATCGTTAGTGGAAGTTGTAAAACAGCCACTTGTTTTAACAGAAACGTTCGGTAGCTACGATGTATTAGTAAACGTAAGCGGTGGTGGATTTACAGGTCAAGCAGGTGCGATCCGTCACGGTATCGCTCGTGCATTGTTACAAGTTGACCCTGAATACCGTCAAACATTAAAACGTGCAGGCTTATTAACGCGCGATTCTCGTGTGAAAGAGCGTAAGAAATACGGTCTTAAAGGCGCTCGTCGTGCACCACAATTCTCAAAACGTTAATGTCAAAAAATCTCGGCAATTATTTGCCGAGATTTTTTTGTATGTCTCTCATTTTCATGCGAACAATATGTATGAGGAGGGATAAAAAAATGGGAATACTTACATCGTTTACAGCAAAAAAGATAGAAAAGCAGCTAACTGATGAACGAAATGCATTGCGCGATCTTTCTTATCGTGAACTATGGCAACGTATGCGCACGTATTGGCAACGATACATCATTGTTTCTGAATGTATCGAAACGATATGTATCGATGTGGCGATTGAAGCGTATTTGATCGGAGCGCATTATAGCCGCTTTATATATTATGGTGAGTCAAAGGAAACGGTCAGAAGACGTTGTATCGATGAATATATGCAACTCATTGATGAATTGTATGACCGTATGAAAGAATACGGAGATGACATGTACGATGCATGTGCCCGTTACATCGATGGATGGTGGAAAGAAGGAATCGAAAAAGGACTGCGCCGTCAACGTCTTCGTTTGAAGTAACCGTTCTAAATTCTCCTCTTGTCCCATATAACATAAATAGTGGGGAGGAGAAGGGATGAAAATACGTATTATTATTGTTTTCATTGTTTTTGCCCTTTTTTTACAGTTTTATGTCTTTCATGATCGCTCTTGGAAAGCATGGAGTTTACCGTTATCAGGAAAAATTATTGTTCTTGATCCTGGGCATGGAGGACCTGACGGAGGAGCGGTCGGGGGAGATGTTTTGGAGAAGGAAGTCGCACTAGATGTGGCGTTAAAATTACGCGATTATTTGCAACAACAAGGTGCGCTCGTTCAAATGACAAGAGAGGGAGACCATGATTTAGCAAGTGAACAAACAAGGGGATATAGCCGAAGAAAAATAGAAGATTTACAACGGCGAGTTCAATTTGTGAATGAGTCAGAGGCAGATTTTTTTATTAGTATTCATTTAAACGCCATCCCTTCGCCGAAATGGAGGGGCGCACAAGTTTTTTACTATCCTTCATTAGAGGAAAATGCAAGGCTAGCTAAGTTTATTCAACAAGAGCTACGCGTCAATTTGGAAAATACACATCGATTGGCGAAGCCCATTCAAACCGTATATTTATTAAAAATGGCTAAAAAACCAGGAGCTTTAGTTGAAATCGGCTTTTTGTCAAATGAAGAAGAACGGGAATTACTAGCATCTTCAACGTATCAAGAACAGCTTGCCGCTTCGATTTACAAAGGTATTTTACGTTACGTATCAAATGAACGTAATCCTTCTGAGTGAGAAGGATTCATTTTTTTATACAGAAAATTATGTTATATTGAAAGTATGAAACCGAATACATAAGGATTGGTGAGGCGCGATGTTGACAGAAAAACAAGTTGTAGAGCTTCTTGAAACGATTTACGACCCTTTTTTGAAAAAAACGTTTAAAGAAACAGGAGCGATTCAAGAAGTCAAAATAAATGAAGAAAAAGGGCTAGTGAGCGTAAAAATTGCTTTAGCTAAAACTGGGACGGCGGAACAACTTCAAGTGCAACAGACGGTTGTCCAACGTTTAAAAGATGCAGGAGCATCATCTGTTGGGCTTCGTTTTGCTCAATTGCCGTTAGAAGAAAGATCAACGAATGAACCGATTTATTTAGCCATTGCAAGCGGAAAAGGTGGCGTAGGGAAATCGACGGTATCCGTTAATTTAGCTGTTTCGCTTGCGCGGCTTGGTAAAAAGGTTGGGTTAATCGATGCGGATATTTACGGGTTTAGTGTGCCAGATATGATGGGGATTACAGAACGGCCAATCGTCCGTGGAGAAAAAATTATTCCGGTTGAGCGGTTTGGTGTAAAAGTAATTTCTATGGGGTTTTTTGTAGAAGATAATTCACCGGTGATTTGGCGCGGACCAATGCTCGGCAAAATGTTAAAAAACTTTTTTGATGAAGTGGAATGGGGAGAATTAGATTATTTACTATTAGATTTACCTCCAGGCACAGGGGATGTAGCGTTAGATGTGCATACGATGCTTCCGACATCGAAAGAAATTATTGTGACGACGCCCCATCCAACGGCTGCTTTTGTTGCCGCAAGAGCGGGAGCGATGGCGGTTCGGACGAATCATGAAGTTGTCGGTGTTATCGAAAATATGTCATATTTTGAAAGCAAAACAACAGGTGAAAGAGAATATATTTTTGGAAAAGGCGGTGGCCAAAAATTAGCTGAAGAATTACAGACGGACTTACTTGGACAGCTACCGCTCGGACAACCTGACTGGAACGATGATGACTTTGCCCCTTCTGTATATGGTGAAGATCATCCAATTGGAAAAGTGTATATGGATATTGCTAAAAAAATTATCGCAAAGTTACGATGAAGTGGCGTCTTTCTTTGATGATGGATTGTGCATATGTTATTTACAAAGGGTGTCCTAGTAATCGAAGGACACCCTTATGCTGTTTGATCCTCGCTCGACCCCTCTTGATCAGGTTTTTTCTTGCCGCCTTGCATTTCTTCTGCTGCTTTCATAAGAATATCTTCAATTTTTGCTTTAAATAGCGGGCTGCTAAATGTCTCTGTAATCACTTTTTGCAAATGGGCGCGAAAATCTTTGTTTTTCATCTCTGTTTGTATTAATTTTTTCATTTCTGGATTTTGCATAATGTCTACAATCATTGCTTGATATTCAGGGTCTTTCATTAGCGCTTTCAATAATTTTTCATGTTCTTCTTTCATGCTTTTCGCGAAATTTTGAGCGAACTTTGGGTCTTCAAATGCTTTTTTCCAAAACGCTTTTCCTTTGTCTGAAGTTAACGTTTCCTCAATCGTTTTCTTTACAACTTCTTGGTCCATGACGAGCTGCTGTTTTACTTTTTCATCGCTCATCACTTCTTGAATCGCTTTTTTTCCTTCATCCGTTTTTAAAATATCAACGACCATTTTTTTCGTTTGATCGTAATCAGGTTGCGCAGGGGTTTTTTCTTGTTGGGCGCACCCTGCTAGCGCTAATACACAACTAAATGCGAGGAGCAAAAATGTTCGATTCATCATCAAGGGCCCCTTTCAACAAGTTTCCTTACTGTTAATATTCAATATTCTTTGCAAAAATATTCGCTAGCATTTTTCTTATTTCGTTGATAGAATTTTGAAAGGGATATTGAGAAGTGGAGGGTATACAAGTGAACAGTCGAAAGTGGGTTCAATTGTTTTTTTCAACATTGTTTGTCGGTGGAATAAGTACAGGGATTGTTGGATTTGCTGTGAAGTGGAATGAATACGCACATCTTTTTACATCGTTTGAGATAAAAGAAATTTTATCTGTTCTCGTTTGGCTGATTGGAGTTGGTTTCATTTTTAGCGTCATTAGTCAAATGGGTTTTTTTGCGTATTTAACGATTCATCGTTTTGGTCTCGGAGTTTTTCGTTCCGTCAGTTTATGGAATGCGGTACAAATCGTTCTCATTGCTTTTGTTTTATTTGATCTCGTTTATTTTCGTTATCAACTGTTTGCTAAAGAAGGAGAATCAATTGTTAGTTACGTGCTTGTTGCTTTATTCATTTTCCTGTTTGGACTCATTGTTGCATACGTGAAAATGCGTGAAACGAACAAAGAAGCATTTATTCCCGCCTTATTTTTTATGGTTGTTGTTACGGTGATTGAATGGTTCCCGGTATTGCGAATTAATGAAGAAAATTGGTTATATTTAATGTTGTTCCCGTTATTAATTTGCAATGCGTACCAATTGCTTACGTTGCATAGGCTTTTACGAAAATAAAATGAGGCTTGCCGCCTCATTTTATTTCTTTACTTTTGATATGAGCGTTGTTGACAAGATCGGATATCGTTACGCTCCTATATCCTTCTTTTTTCATCCATATGATAATTTGTTCTAATGCTGAGGCCGTTTGTTTAGCTGAATCTGATGCATGAAGCAGCACAATATCACCGCTTTTAGCGTTTTTCGTGACGTTTTCAACAATGGCATGTACTCCAGGATTAAGCCAATCTTTTGAATCAACACTCCAGTGGACGACCGTATGGCCAAAGGAGTGAACAACTTTCAAAACGTTTTTATTAAAATTTCCTGTCGGCGCACGAAGAAAAGGAGTATGTTTAATGCCTAACGTATCAAACACTTTCTTAGCTTGTGCTAAGTCGCGAATAATTTTTCCCCGCTCAAGTTCAGTATAATTTTTGTACTCATAACCCATACTACCGATTTCGTGACCATCTTCAGCAATTTTTTTTACGATGCGAGGGTGACGTTCCGCCCAAGAAGCAGATAAGAAAAATGTAGCTTTTACCCCGTGTTTTTTTAATACGTTTAAAACAGTTAAAGCATTTGTTTCACCCCAACTAATGTCAAATGTCAAAGCAAGCTCGTTTTTTTTATTTTCGACTTTGTAAATGGCTTTTGGTCCGGGATCGGTAGAAAATACAGATTCGCTTGCAAGTTGTTGAATATAAAAAATAGAGGCTGTGACAAAGGCGATTGATATAATGAGAAGCCATTTTTTAATTTTTTTTCCGTCGAGTATATAAAAAAACTTCAATATTTGTCCCCCCTTGTCCTTTTTATGACCATCTTATGCAAGAAATAACACGATATGATTAATGAATAAATGAGAACATTTTTTAAAAAAATACTGTTGACAATAAAATAAAACGTATGTTAAATTAATAAACGTCGTCAGCGACGAAAAAACGACTGACGATAGAAAAAAGTGATTGACAATAACAAAAAGAAATGTTAGAATAACCAAGCCGTCGTTTGACGGAGATGTTCCTTGAAAACTGAACGAAGCGAAAAGCGTACAAAAGCTAAGGATAACTTTTCTATGGAGAGTTTGATCCTGGCTCAGGACGAACGCT